>JANXXR010000428.1 GCA_025350525.1 Deltaproteobacteria bacterium | reverse complement strand
ACCGAGATTGAGGATGGCCCGGACTGGCACTGGGTCCTTCCGCAAGCGCCAAGCGACGATGACTCGGCCGGCTCGCCACTGAAGACCACTAAGGCCCTAGGTCTGTTCGGCGCAGATTCCTCGCGTCTCATCGAGCGGCTCATCGTCGGAGACGTCCGTGCCGCCGCCGGCGCACCTCACTCCAAGGTCGCCGGAGCGCCGCCTGCGATCAACGGCGCCGAGGGTGACGAGAGCGAGATAACGACATCCAACGCGGCCCGTTTGGGTGCGAGACCAAAAGAGCACCCGGACATGCACCAAGCTGCCGAACGAGCACGAGAAGCATTCGTCGGGGCGCTTGAGAGATCAGGAAGCGGCTTCTCGGCCGAAGTACTCCTTGGCGACGTCTTGCTCCTCGCGGCCGCATTGCAGCAAGGACTCCGCCAGGGCCAGCTTTCCGACCGGGACTACTCTCACAGCATGATTGACGTGCTCACCGCTCTGCTCGGAAATGGGCACGCGCCCTACCCCCGCGCCCTCGAGGCGATTCCTGCGGAACACCGTTTTGAAGCTTGGGGACGTTGGTGGCTTCTAGTCGGACCGCTGCTCATCGCGTGGCACATCACCTTGGCCCGCTTGGCGAGCAGCGCCGAGGACGAACCGGTGGCGCCGGCCCGGCGTGCAGCTATCCCGCTGTGGGTTCGCGGGCTCGTGCGACACGCCCCCGGGCAGAGCCTCGAATTGTTACTGAGCGAGGCCGAGCGCCAACTCCCAGCAATGGAGCGCTTCGGCGTCCTTTGGATCGCTGACCGCTGGCCCTACTGGGCGGACCGACTCCCGTTTCGAGGGTTCTTACGCGAGGTCGTGGAGGACGCGCTTGCGCTGGAAACGTTGGAAGCGCCTCTGGGAGAAGCGCGTCGCAAGAGCGGGACGTGGCCGCGACCCGTGGAGGACGACTTGGTCGCGGGCCGAGGGCGCGACGGACGGGTTGCGGTCGGATTCATGGATACCTCTCAGTACGCATTGCTTTGCGATGGCGCCTTTCAAGACGCGCTGAGCCGCGATCCGCGGCGAGTTTTCCGGAGGGCTGGCGTGGCTGAGGTGGTCTCACTTGAGACCGCCGAGAAGCTACTAGAGCAGGCACCCGATAATGTAAGAGCCGCGCTGCATGTGCTGAGATTGCTGGCGCCTTGAGCTACCCTCCGGGGGCCCAGACGGTTGAGGCGGGTCTAGCATTAGGGACTGATCCTCAAACGAGCAGCGAAAGGGATGGCGACCGAGTAGTGGGTTGCTTGGTCGTCAAGACCGTGATCGACACCAGCCGGGTTTTCCGCGCCTCAGTTCGACTTCTAGGGCGCAAAGCAACAGCGGCTACGCCCTTCGGAGCGAAGCGCGAGCGCCACGCATCGCTGGCATGTGTCGTCGCGGCGAGAGCGTCACCGTTCCAAGTGCTGAAATTCGCCGACGTGAACACTACGTGCGCGCAAAGAGCGGGGTGCGTCAGGAACGCGTCATCGAGCCGATCTCGAAGCAGCACAAATTCATCCGAGACGAGGCGCGAGCCGCTTGGATCTGGCTCCCTACGATTTCAAGCGGGTCGCTTGTTCAACACCATCGCGCGACCGTCGTCCCAATGCAACGCCGGCCAGGCGGCGGCATTCCTGGAGTCGCCCGGTGGCAGACTGAGTGTTTTCTCGAAATCGTGGATGCCCGGCTTGCTTCATTCTGCTTCAGGAGCAGATGAGTACGGAGCTCGCTCCCGCGCATAGAGATTCGTCTTTCCCAAGCCTAACCCTCAGAGTATTTCGTCGCCTTCATCTTCCGCGTGTTCACTGCTTTGCCCGAGCGGATCGAGAGCATCGGCCACCGCCTCCGCCCACCGCTTCCATTCGTCGACCGGCCTGCCGTACAGTGTTTCCGAGCGCGCTGCGTGCGCCATTGCCTTGGCCGCCTCGATAAACGTCCGCAGGTCCCTTGCGTCGCGGAAGGCACGCGCCGCTTGGTGAAGCTGCTCGGCCAACTGCCTTTCGCTTTCGTGCTTCAGCTCCTCCTGGCGCCGCAGTACTGCTTCTTCATCGCGCCGCTGGGCGGCCGAGGCCAAGAACTCGCGCTTTGCTTTGCACTCTGCTGCCGCGTGAAAAAAGCCGGCGAACATCTGTTGGGCTTGCTGCTCCAGGCTGGTTTTCTTGCCGTCCTTCCAATCGAAGTGCCCGCGATACCCGGCATCATCCCACCAGACCCGAAATCGAAGCTGCCCCGAGGGGTGGAGGTCGTATCGAGCTGCCCAGCGTGGATTTTCTTTGTCCTCGAGTTGGTGGAGGGTGCGGTGCAGAGCTTCCTTGAGGCTGAAGCGAAGATTCTCACCACGCACGACGGCATGTCCCGGCCGGCCGTAGTCCTCCCAGGGCCTCACCTTACAACCGGAAGCCTCCAGCGCCTTGACAACGGCGTCCATGATCCGGAGCGCGCGACCTTGCGTTTCACGACTCACCTCGATCGAAAGCGGATCAGCGCAGATGAAGAGGCCTCGCTGGGGATGGGAGGCGGCATTGAGCCGCGTTCGCACCTGCCGTACAAACGGATGCGCATGAGCGAGGACCGACGCGACTCGAAGGGTGGTGGTCGGGACCTGCACCACTGACCGTTCATCTGCCATTGCGGTTCCCTGGCTTGAAACGGGCGGGCGGAGGGGCTGCA
>JANXXR010000414.1 GCA_025350525.1 Deltaproteobacteria bacterium | reverse complement strand
CCATCGAGGTCTCAAGCTCCACGAGTTCGATCGACCAATCCCAGACGGCGACCGCGGCCTCGGCGACCACGACGATCACCGCCACGACCGCGGCGACGACTCAGGCGGTCGATATCCTGATCGCCGCGTTTGCTCCTGTGGGCTCCCTGACGACCGCGGGCATCCTGAGCCCCTGCAACGTCAACGGCTCGCAGATCGGGGTGGTTGCGATCAACGTCGTCCAAGACGATACGACGTTGACGGGCTATCAGGGGTCTTACAAGATCCTCGCCGCGACCGGAACCCAAGCTGTGAATTATACCTATACCACTGACGGATCAGGCGGTTATGCCCTCGCGGTGGTGGTGTACAAAGGCGCATCCACCGACCCGGTAGGACAAATCTGCATATGAGCAGCTTGAAGCGACACGACGGCTACATGGTGATTGACCAGAGGGCTTCTGGAGATCCCATCCCCGGCCTTGAAAAAGCCGGATCATTCGTTGAACTGAATACGATCTCTTGCCGTCATTGCGGCGGGGTGTGGCGCGAAAACCCCTTTCGATTGCGGGCGCGCGAGTACTGCCGCACCTGCAACATGTACCAGTGTGACGGGTGCTATGCGAGGTCAAAGCAACCCGACTACATCCACCGGACAATCGACGATCTAACCGAGATGGTGAAAAGCGGTCGCTACATCATTGCGGGCGGCACGAGCAGCGACCCTATCCTCATCCGAACTGGAGTTACGTAAATGGCATCGCATGGCAGACTCTTCTCGACCATCAACATGGCGAGCGGTACGGGCACCGCCCCCGGTGCCAACCTATTCGCCACGTCGGCCTATATGTGCGTGAAAGGCGCATCCGGTACGCAGCGCATTGATTTCAACGAGATCCTGGTATCGGGGTTCGCCGGATCCACAGCCCCCTCGGGACTGATGCTGGTGCGCCCGAGCGTCATCGAGACGACGCCGACCGCTTTGGCTATTGCATCAGCCTCTGACGGTCCGATTGACGCGAGCGCGGCGGCTCTCGCCTCGGCTCCGGTGTCGTTCATCGCGGCGGGGACGCAGCCGACGAACACGAACAACACCACGGACGCGCGCCTCAACCTCGGCCTCAACCTCAACGGCGGCATCATCCGTTGGGTGGCGGCTCCTAACCAGAACTGGACGCAGCTCGGCAATACGGCGACGCTCGGCGAGACCGTGCTGGCGGTGATCGGGACGGGCTTCACGTCGGGTAACTTCTCGGCCCATATAGGGTATGAACCTTTTTGACCCTATCCAATAGGTAGTAAAGGTAAGGCGTGAAAGGCTGAAGGAAACCGCGTGACGCTCAAAGCGCCATTAATCACGCGCATCCCGCAGACGGTCTGGCCGGTCGAGCTGCTGACGTGGATTCACGTCCCGCCGACCAGCCCGAAGCAAGCGCCGCCTCAGGCTCAGAGGGACTGGCCGAACCCGACGCTGGCGGCTCCTCGGCCGATCGATCTGCTGACATGGGTTCAATCAGCCAGGGTAACGGCTGCAGCGACTCCCACGCGGCTGAGCCGAGACTGGCCGAACCCGGTATTGGCGGCTGCGCGTAGCGTTGACCTGCTGACGTGGATCAGCCGGGGAGCGGTCGTCCCGCCGAATGGACGGCAGACGGACTGGTCTAATCCGACGGTGCCCTTGCAGCGCAGCATTGATGCGTTGACGTGGATCCAGTCAGCGAAGGTCACGCCGAGCCCTTTCCGGCCGGTGGACTTCCCGAATCCGGGCTTGCTGCCGCCGAACCTCGAGCTTCGGACGTGGATCGGGCGACAGCAGCCCTCGGTAACGGTTGTTGTCCCGCCCTTTGCGCAGAACGACTGGCCCAACCCGTCCCTGCAAGCCGCTCGGAGTGCTGAGCTACTGACGTGGACGCAATCTGCGGCAGTTACGCCGAGCCCGTTCCGACAGACCGAGTGGCCTAACCCGCTACTGGCGAAGCCGACCAACGATCTGCTGAGTTGGGTCAACGGGCAGCAGGTCCAGCCGCCGTCGGCTCCGTTCCGTCAGACGGACTGGCAGAATCCTCTGCCGTTAGCGCCGAACCTCGAGCTGCGGACGTGGATCAACACGGGCGTACAGCCGCAGCCTCCGGCTGCTCCTGTCCCTGTCTACGACTGGCCGAACCCCTCGCCACTTGCGCAGAACCTGGAACTCAGGACGTGGATACCGCCCTATCAGGTTCCGACGCCTGCTCCGGCTCCGGTTCCGACTGGAGACACGCACGATCCGGGGCTGCCGAAGCGCAAGCATTGGCCCGAGACGCAGGTCATCCGGCAGAGCGACCTTGAGCGGATTCAGGGCAAGTTAGGACGGAAGAACAAGCCCGTCATTGCGGTCAACCTTCACCCCAAGATGGTGACTGTTGCCGAAAAGCCACTGGACCTGAAAGGGGACGACGAGGCACTAACGGCCTACCTGATGGACGAGTCGGCACGGATCGATGCCCTGATCGACGCCGCGAGTGAACTGATCAAAACGAGGTTGAACTGATGCCGTCCAAGTCCCCGGCCCAGCACCGCTTGATGATGGGTGTCGCCCATGACCCCAAATTCGCCAAAAAGGTCGGCATCCCCCAGAAGGTCGGCAAAGAGTTCGCGACCGCCGACAAAGGCCATCCCGGCCGACTTGAGAAATTGAGGAGCAACAATGGCCGCTAAGTTCTACGAAGGCGCGAGTGTCAAAACCACGCGCACCCTTTCCCAGTCCAAGAAAGTCTCGCCGCCCCAGTCGAATTCGATGAAAGGCATGCCTGGCTTCGTCCGCACCACGCAGGACGACTCGGACGGAGGTCTGAAGGACCATTCCGGAGTTGGCCCCCATCGGGAGGGACCGATCGGCAAGAAGGGCGCCTCGAACGGCAAGTTCGATGCCGGCAAGTTCCGCGGCTCGAGCGACAAGAGCTATCGAGCGACCTCGACAGGCGCCCCCGGCAAGTTGGAGAGCAACAAAGGCAGCCCGTCCCCCCGCAAAGCCTCCGAGAAGGAAGGCGCTGCCCGAGGCAAGCCCAAAGGCGGCTTCCACCA
>JANXXR010000157.1 GCA_025350525.1 Deltaproteobacteria bacterium | reverse complement strand
GCCGGATGCGCCACTGCTCGCCCCAAACGCTCGGGTGGACGATGAGGCGGAAGGACTGCTCGTGCGCGACGTCGTTGGGAAGAGCGTACTTGAGGAGCGGCTGCCCGACCGTGTAACCGATGGGGTAAGGCCCCTGCGGCGGAGTGCTCCAGGTCGAGACCCACTTGCTACCCGAATCGGCGCGCACCGCGGCCGAAATAAGCAATGCGGCGAAGAAGAGGATCGTACGATTCTTGCGTTGGTTCATGTAGTGCTCCCACATGCTTCATTTTGCGGAAACCGGTGCTTGCAAATCGCATCGACACGTTCCTTTCAAAGCCTCCTTTCTTGCGTTGCGCGCCGTCCGCTTGCCATATCGAGGCCCAGGATTCTCGCGTCGACTGTCATGGCGCCCGCTCCACCAAAACTCGCGCCGATGGCCAATCCGTCATGAGCGTGTTTCGCTTTTGCGGCTTGGACTCTTGGGAAAACGATGTCAAGACGCGGCGAGCCACCAGAATTAAACAAACGCAAGAATCAGCGCTCGCATCGACGTTGTCGTTGACGGCGACCGGCGCCGAGCAATGCTTGCCGCCGTCGGTCGATTGGACGAACCGCGAGCGCAGCCTGCCGGCGCGGCTCCTGATGGGCAGCGTCACCGACCACCTGGTGCAGATCTCCCCCAAGCCCGTCCTGGTGATTCGGTAAGAGCCAGGTTGACAGCGGCCTTCTCTCGAAGGGATGGTGCCGCGCACGAGCGGGCTCTCGGCTGGTTGCCGAGCTGCGCCGCTGTCGAGGGGGCCCCCATGCTGAAGCGAAACCTGACCATCTTCCTGATGTTGCTCATCCCGTCCCTGGCCGGCGCCGCACCTCGGGGCGGCTCGAAGGCAGTCAAATTGGTGCAGAAGTTCGCGACCCGCGCCGAGCTGTCGAAGAGCCTTCGCGCCCTCGGCTACAAGGCGCGCGGCGGCGTGGACAAGGCGGAGAGCGATCGCGACGAGCAGAACGGCGCGTCCTTCCCGCACTTCAGCTCGTCGTTCTCGGTGGGCGGCGCGACCTTCCCCTTCACCATGGTGGGCCATCCTCCGGCCACCGGGAAGTCGGCCCGGCTGCGGTCGGTCATCATCCCCCTGCGCATGAACTTCGTCGGGTTCGGAATCAATGGCGACGTGAGCCACTCGTTCGATCCCTCCGCGGCGGTGCAGAACATCGTCCACTCGCCGCTCTATCGCGAGGCGAAGTTTCCCAACGGCGTGGGCCAGTTCGGCGACCAGATGCAGCGCGCGGCTTTCTGGAACCGCATGGATCGCGACCACTCCTGGCACGTGCGGATGGGCGAGCCGGTGGTGGCGCGGACCATCGACGTCGAGGTGACGCCCGAGACGGGGTCGCTGGCGCTTTTCGGAACCTACTGGACCGGCGACGTGCTCATCGACTTCATGGATGCGCAGATCCTCACCATCCTGCAGTTCATGGACATCGGCCCGGACGAGCTGCCCATCTTCGTCACCGGCGACGTCACCGCGCAGGCCCTCGGTTACCACTCGGCCTTCTCGGTTCCCGGCGAGGACGGCGGCACTTCCCTGCAGACGTACACGTACACGAGCTGGCTCGACCCGGCGCAGGTCGATCCGCTGTTTGCCGACGTGAGCACCTTCAATCATGAGCTCCTCGAGTGGATGAACGATCCCTTCATCAACAATGTCGTGCCCACCTGGAACTATCCGCCGCCCAGCGACCCGAACGCGAGCTGCTCGTTCAACAACCTCCTCGAGGTGGGTGACCCGCAAGGCAACGGGCCGACCTTCTCCGACTACCCGACCGTGCCCGTCGTCATCGACGGCGTCACCTACCACCTGCAGCAGCTGGTGCTGTTGCAATGGTTCACGGACGAGGTGCCCTCCAGCGCGCAAAACGGCTGGTACACCTTCCCGGATCCGAGCTCCGTCTCCGTACCGGCGGTCTACTGCAAATAGCTGGCTTATTGCGTCTGCTGCTCACCACCAGCGGTCGGTTGCGCGATGCCCTGTCCGCTGCGGATGAACAGCCCATTGACGAAGATGTTGTCGACGACAGAGAGGCCCACGCCCTGCGGGTCTTGGAGGCTGATCGTGTCGGTGCCTTCGTCGACGATCAATTCGATGCTTTCGATGGCGCTCCCGGGCGGGATTGGCGGGAAGGCCGTGGCCGCTGTATTCAACAACCGGACGCGCGTCCATTCCGTCGGATCCTGGGGCGCGGGCGTAGCGACGCCGCTCGCGCAACCACCGATGAAGTGGAACGTCGGATCGTTGGATCCGTGTCGCGCGAGGACGTTGAAACGCGGCGAGCCCCCGCCGCAGTGTGTGCCGTTGCGATAGTCGAATCCCAGCACGAAGGCGGCGTCAGGCACCGGACCGACCAGCAATCCCTTTGCTCCGTGAATGGTCGCGCCGGCGGATGAACAATCAGCGGTGGGGCCATTCTTGTTGAGGAGCAGACCGGTGTGCGGGTCTCTCCTCGACGCGGCTCCCGTCAGGGTGTCGGGCAGGGTCGTGTTCCTCTCCAGATCGCTCGAGTCCGGCAACCCCATGCCTCGCAGCCAGGCCGACGTCACGATGTTGCTTCCCGGCGGGTAACCGGGACCGCAATCGCCCGGGCGTCCTACGAACACGAATGGCACCGCACGAAGACGCTCGTCTTCATCGGCCCGCCGCGACGGTAGCAATTGCTGCAAAGCAGGCAATGAAAGCGATTCGATTGTGCATGGAGATCTCCTTGAAGGGTTCCTAGGTGCACCCGGCCCGCAGAAGGTCAAGGCGCTCCGCGGCACCGGTTCTTGCGCTTGGCTCCCTGGTTTGCGGGCCGCCGATCGACCGCAGGCTGCGCGTGCAGACCGCGGTGACCATCCTCGCGCGGCGGCGCGCACGATTGACTGCGCCCGTTCGCCGCTGTAACCGTCGGCCATCCTGGAATTGCCGGAACATCCTCCGCGGTGGCTGGCCTGGGCGACTGCACTCGCGGGCGCAGCGCTCCTCGCCGCCTGGTTCGCCGGCGCCGACTGGCAGGTGCTCCTGCTGCGGCGCTGGGCCTTGCCGGCGGCGCTGGCAGGGGCGGAGATCCTCGCGGCCATCGGCGTCTCGGCGCTGCTCCATGCGCTCTTGCGGCGCGCGCTGCCGGGACCTGCACCGCGCCTCTCGACGCACCTGATCGTCGGCCTGCCGCTCTACGGAACGCTGGTCTACGCAGCCGCGTCGTGGAGCACCGCCAAGGCGCCCATGGCCGTCGTGCTCGCGGTTCCGGCGCTGGCGGGCGCGGTGGCCGTGGCGCTGCGCGGAGTGCGCTGGCCGTCGTTCGCGCCGGCGGGGCTGCTCGGCTTTGCCTCCTGCGCGCTCCTGGGCGTGGTCTTCACCTGCGCCATCGTCTGGGCGACGCTGCCGCCCGCCACCATCGACGAGGTCGCCTATCACCTGGCGGTGCCCAAGATCTGGGTGCTGGAGGGCCGCGTCGTCGAGCTGCCGCTCATCGCCACTTCCTATTTTCCCTTCGGCGTCGAGTCGGCGCACCTGCCGGCGCTGGCGCTGCTCGCCGACGTGGGCGCGCTGACCGCGCACCTGGTTCATCTGGCGCTGGCGGCGGCAGTGCTGGTGCTGGTGGTCCGCTGGGTGTCCGCGCGCGCCTCGATGGGCGCTGCCCTGCTGGCCGCGGCGGCCATCGCCACTCCGCCAGCGCTGATGACTTCGGCAGGTCTGGCCTGGAACGAGTGGCCGCTCCTGGGCATCGCGCTGGTGCTCTTCTTCAGCCTGGAGCAATGGGGGGAGACGGACGGCCCGCCGCCGGCCTGCAGCGTCGCGCTGGTGCTGGCGGCCGGATTGTCTACCAAGTATACCTTTGTCCCCTTCGCGACGGCGGCGCTGCTGGGCGCGGCCTTCCTCCTGCGCGGCCGAATGCGGACGCTGGCCGTCGCCACCGGCTGCGGCGGCGTCCTGGGCAGCGCCTTCTACCTGCGCAACCTGCTCTGGACCGGCGATCCGGTCGCGCCCTTCCTGCAGCCCCTCGCGCCCGCCGCCGGGCACTTCAACAGCGCCCGCGGCTTCATCGACCTGCTGCGCCGCTACGTCTACGACCAGAACCTCATCGACGAGTCGATCGGCGCCACGCTCTTCATCGCGGTGCTGCTCCTCCTCGTCGCGCTGCCGAAGTCGGGGCGCTTCGTCCGCGTCATGACCGTCGCCATCGGCGCCGCCGCGCTGCTGGTGCTGGGCGGCGCGCCTTCGGCCCGGCTGGTGGTGCCGTTCCTCGCGCCGCTCGCCCTGATGGGCATCGTCGCGCTCGATCGCCTGCCGCTGCGCCGGCTCTTCCAGTCGCTGCTGCTGGTCGCCGCCTCGGTGCAGGCGGCGCAAGGAATCTTCTTCCTCGACACCTTTGCGCCGATCTCCCTCTTGCAGAAGGGCCCCGGCGGCGGACCGCAGCTCTCGGGCAAGGCCTTTCTCGCGCAGCGGCCGGAGAATTTCTATCCGGCCATCGACTGGATCGACGCGCGCCTTCCGCCCAACAGCCGCCTGCTGGTGATCGGCCTGCACCGGCTCTACTGGTTCTCGCGTCCGGTGCGCGGCGGCGGCAACTTCGACGGGCCGCGCCTCGCCGCCTATCTCACCGCGGACGATCCGGCGCAGCTGCGCGCGCGCTTCCGCGGCGACGGCATCACCCACGTGGCCATCTTCAAGACCCTGCTCCAGGTCGGCGACGGGCCTGCGGGCGAGGGCTACCGGGCCGAGAGCCGCACCGTCCTCACCCAGCGCCAGCTCGCGGTCCTGCACGCCGCGCTCGACTTTGGGGCGAAGCCCATCGGCGAAGACAAGGTCGCGGAGCTGTACCGGCTGGAGTAGAACCCTCGCATGAAAGCCAGCGCGCTCATCCTGCTCCTCGCCTGCGCACCGCCTGCCGCTGTCCCGCGGACCAGCCTGCTGAAGGAGGTGGAGGAGCCCGCTGTGGCCGCCTGCAAGAAGCTGGGCCGCTTCGCCGGCAACTCCGCCTTGCCAGGTGAATCCGGAATGGAGCAGGCGCGCGAGCAGGCGCGCGCCAAGGCGGCCTCCGCAGGCGCCACGCACATCGTGGTGGCCCGCGAGTGGCAGAATCCCGATGCCACCGGCGCCGCGGTGGAAGCCTACGATTGTCCGCGCTGACTCTGCCCTGCCCGCCGTGGTAAGCGCTGCGCCGTGATCCGCATCGACAACATCGCCAAGCAGCACGGGCACCAGATCCTCTTCCTCGACGCCAGCGCGGTGGTCCACCGCGGCGAGCACGTCGGGCTGGTCGGGCCCAACGGCGCCGGCAAGTCCACGCTCTTCCGGCTCATCACCAAGGAGGAGGAGCCCGACGAGGGGCAGGTCTCGGTCGATCGCGGCGTGACCATCGGCTACTTCAGCCAGGACGTGGGCGAGATGAAGGGCAAGACCGTGGTCGCCGAGACCATGGACGGCGCCGGGCCGGTGAGCGCGGTGGCCATGGAGCTGCGCGAGCTGGAGCACGCGCTCGCCGACCCCGCCCGCGCCGGCGAGATGGAGAAGCTGCTCGAGCGCTTCGGCGACGTGCAGGGTCGCTTCGATCAGCTGGGCGGCTACGGGCTCGAGGCGCGGGCGCGGGAGATCCTCGCCGGCCTGGGCTTCTCGCAGGAGCGCATGGACGAGGACGTGGGCGCGCTCTCGGGCGGCTGGAAGATGCGGGTGGCGCTGGCGCGGATTCTCTTGATGCGCCCCGACGCGCTGCTCCTCGACGAGCCCTCCAACCATCTCGACCTCGAGTCGCTCATCTGGCTGGAGAACTTCCTCAAGAGCTTCGAGGGAGCAATTCTCATGACCTCGCACGATCGCGAGTTCATGAACCGGGTGGTCACCAAGATCATCGAGATCGACGGCGGCGAGCTGACTTCCTACACCGGCGACTACGAGTTCTACGTCCAGCAGCGCATCATCGCCGACCGCCACGCCGCCGCGCAGTACGACCGGCAGCAGGCGATGCTGAAGAAGGAGATCGCCTTCATCGAGCGGTTCAAGGCGCGGGCCAGCCACGCCGCGCAGGTGCAGTCGCGGATCAAGAAGCTGGACAAGATCGAGAAGGTGGAGCCTCCCAAGACGCGCAAGGTGGTCGAGTTCGATTTCCGCCCGCCGCCCCGCAGCGGCGAAGACGTCGCCAGGCTCGAGGACGTCCGCAAGGCGTACGGCGACAACGTCATCTACGACGGCTTCGACTTCTTGGTCCGGCGCGGCGAGCGCTGGTGCGTGCTGGGCGTCAACGGCGCGGGCAAGTCGACCTTGCTCAAGCTGATCGCGGGCGCGGCCGAGCCCGACGCCGGAGAGGCGGCGCTGGGCGGCAGCGTCAAGCTGGGCTACTTCGCGCAGCACGCCATGGACGTGCTCGACGCCACGGCGACGGTGGAGGAGATGCTGGTGTCGCGCTTTCCGCAGGCGTCGATCGGATCGCTCAAGACGCTGGCGGGCGCCTTCGGCTTTTCCGGCGACGAGGTGCAGAAGACGGTGCGGGTGCTCTCGGGCGGCGAGAAGGCGCGGCTGGTGTTGGCGATGATGCTCTTCGATCCGCCCAACTTCCTCGTGCTGGACGAGCCGACCAACCACCTCGACATGGGGACCAAGGAGATGCTCATCGGGGCGCTGCGCAAGTTCGAGGGGACGATGCTGTTCGTCTCGCACGACCGGCACTTTCTCGCCGAACTGTCGTCGCGGGTGCTCGAGCTCACTCCGGAAGGGCCGCATCTCTATGGCGGCGGATACACCGAATACGTCGCCCGGACCGGGCACGAAGCGCCCGGACTGCATATCTGAGTCCCGGACGGCAGCATTTAAAAGCTCACCGCGAAGACGCGAAGGGGTTGGGTTGGGTAGTGGGGGCGCTCGCGTGGAGAAGGTGCGGGGGTTGATTGCGGGTGCGAAAGCTCACGGCCACTGCGCAGCTGGCCGCCTCCGTACGCTTCAGACGCCGCACTCGCGCCGCACGCGCGCTTTCCCTCGGGCCGAACCCTCCCTGCCTCCGTGCCTCCGTGGTGCGCTTTAAAAGTCTAGCGCCGGCCGCGGGGTTTCCAGCTGCCCATCGACTTTGGCGCCTGGCTTCCGCCGCCCGAGCCGCCGCCGCCGCCGGAGCCGCCGCGGGTGTGGCGAGGAGCGGGGGCGTGGCGGCGCTCCGGGGAAGAGCCGCTGCCGTGCCGCTGGTGGGGCACCTTGGGGAGCGAGGCGCGGCGCTTCACTTCGCCCTGGAAGGCTTCGTTCTCGCGCGGCACCAGCGCGCGTTGCACCGGCTTGCGGGTGAACTTCTCGATGCCGCGGAGCAGGTCGCTCTCCTCGGGCGAGGCGAAGCTCGA
>JANXXR010000372.1 GCA_025350525.1 Deltaproteobacteria bacterium | reverse complement strand
TTGCGGAAGCGAATGCCTCGGGCATAGTTGCTGAATGCCCCGACCTCGCGCTGCTCATCCCTTCGATGTCCTCGCAGAGCATTTCGCCAAGGTCGTAGCCGACCGGCTCTCGCCGTTACTGGCGGGTGCAGTCCCTCGCCGTGGACCAGGCCGCCCGAAAGGGTCCCGCGCGGGCGCCAAGCTCCGTGGGCGCAAGCTCGATATGCAATGCCGCTACCCGGGGTGCAAGAACAGGTCGAAGGGCCCGCGGTTTAGGTTCCTGTGCGAGGAGCACCTGAAGCTGCCGAAGGCGGAGCAGAAGGCGGCGCTTGAGAAGTGGGCGGAGAAGTAGACCTGCACGCCTGTGGAAGAGCGTCCCAAAGACGAGATCGTACCGCCGAGCGGGCTCTTGGAGCGTCTACTTCCCACTCATCGTCGGACTTCAGCCCGCACCGCATGTCTTGCCTTCGGTGAATCAGGAAACCTGACTGATGCCAGAGGCACGGCCACAGCCGTCACACTCGAGGGCCTCCGATTGCTAGTTACGGCAGCTCATGTTGCGTGCTCTGCCGCGGCAGACCTCCTGCCGTGGCAACTGCTCCTTTTGCCACCTCGGCGAGCGCGTGCTTGGGCGCCTTGCGCTCGAGGTTGCGCAGCTTGTGGACCGCGCATCTCTGCACGGGCGTCTTGCTCCACACCGTCGAGAGCGCCCGCCGCAGCCCCGCGTTGCCGTCGACGATGCAGAGCACCGGCGCTCGGAGCGGCTCGGAGCATAGTCCGGCCTTTGCCCGTTCCGTAGTAGTGGGGGCCTCCTAGGTTCATGTTCAGGTCCCCCGCGACACACAGCGGGATGCCGGGATGCGCGGCTCGCAAGGTGGCCCACTCTTGGCCTTGGATCGGAGTTACTCGATAGAATTCCGCCCATCCTTTCGCCGTGCCTTCTGGACCACGGTCAGTCCCCCACGGCAGAACCGTGCCGTAAACAATGAGTGGGCCGGTGTCTGTGGCGAGGAGAGCGGCGACGGTGCGATGGGTCTCTGCGACTGCGATCACGCGGATGATGGGAAACCGGGTCCAGATCGTCGTCCAGCGAGCGCCGTTTCGAGCACCGGCTCGCTGGATCGTGCTCGCGCAGCGGTAATCTGGACCGGGGTCAAGATCGTCGTGCGTCTCGGTGAGGATCCAGATGTCGGCGTTCGCCTCGCGCAGCCGACCGAGCCTGAGCGCGTTCTTCGAGTTGCCGGAGGCGTACTCGACATTCCAAGTACCGATCCGCATTTCAGGCATGTTCGGCGATTCTGGTCATCAACACCAGCGGTCAGTACGGGCGCTTGCACTGGCCTACGCAGAGGTTCTAAGGGCGTGCATCGAGTTCCACGCGGCGATTTGGTCCCTCCATTGGACATGGCGGACCACGCGTCGCACCTCGTGCAGGGGCACATCGACCGCGCCGCATAGCACCTCTTCCTGAATCTCCGGCGCCAGCATCAGTAGATCCATGATCTGCGTGATCCGGGCCCGCGAGACCCTCCCGAACCGCGCCAACTCTGCCATCGACTCCACCTCGCCGCGGTCCAGCATCCCCTGGAACTTGTGCGCGAGCGCCAGCAGCCGGGCCACGCGTGGCACCTTCTCGGGAACAGGCGCAGGCTTCCTCGGCATCGCGTACGTGACCTTCACGCCGCGCTCCGCTGCTCGCCGGCCAGCGAGGCGATGCCGGTGGGCCTAAAGGTGATGGCCACCTCCCTCGGGTCGTAGTCCACCCGCTCGATGAGCAGCTGCAGCAGGCTCGCCTGCTCCCGAGGCACCAGCGCGTCCCACACCGGGTCGAACTGCGCCAGCGCCTTCGCTGCCTCGCTCGGGTCGATTTCCGCGCCCTCGATTGCGGTCAGCGACCGCTGGAGCTCGCCCAACCGGGTCTCGATCTGCACCATGCGCTCGTCCAGCGCCGGAGCCGGCATACGCCGCGCCTCCGCTCGGCACCGCTGGTGCTCCGCCTGCAGCATCCGGCGCTCCTGCTCCAGCTGGCCCTTGTCGCGCTCGCGGTCTTCCGCAGCCGCCCGCAGCGTCTCCTGCAGCAGCGCAGGGTCGCGCCCGATGCCGCGGATGCGGTCCACGATGAAGGCCTCCAAATCTGCCGCCGCGACAGCCCGGACCGGGCACTCGGCGTTGCCTCGGCGCCGGACCGCCGTGCAGGAGTAGTACCGGTAGGACTTCCCCCGGGGCGAGGAGGTGGCCGACGTCATGGCCGAGCCACAGGCCACGCAGCGCACCAGGCCGCGGAGGAGGAAGCCGTGCTTGTTCCCCGCCCGGCTTCGGTCCTTCTGGCCTCCGGCCAGCATCTCACCAACACGCGCGAAGACGTCCGTGTCCACGATTCCGGCTTGCTCGCCGTCGTACAGCTGGCCCTTGAGGCCGATCTTGCCGATGTAGACCGCGTTCCTCAGCAGCCCCCGCAGGCCGGTCTTGTCGAAGCGGCTGCCGGTATGGAGCGTGCCCTTCTTCGTCGTCCAGCTCTTGGTGCGCCACCCGCGACCGTTCAGCAGCTCGACGCAGCGGAGCAGCGAGCGCTCTTGCAGGTACAGGTCGAAGATGGCGCGGACCTGGTCAGCCTCCTCGGCGTTGACCACCAGCTTCCCACCACCGGCGATGACGTCGTAGCCAAGCGGAGGCACCCCGCCGGTCCATTTCCCCTTCCTGCGCGCGGCCCCCATCTTGTCTCGCGTCCGCTCCGAGATCATCTCGCGCTCGAACTGAGCGAAGGACAGAAGGATGTGGAGGACGAGGCGGCCCAGGGACTGCGACGTGTTGAACTGCTGGGTGACAGAGACGAAGGAGACCTTGTGCTTGTCGAAGGCCTCGATCAGCTTCGCGAAGTCGAGCAGCGAGCGGGACAGCCGGTCGACCTTGTAGACGACCACCACGTCTACCCTGCTCGCCTCGATGTCGGCAAGGAGCCGCTGCAGGGCCGGCCGATCCATGTTCGCGCCGGTGAACCCGCCGTCGTCGTAGCGTTCAGGCTCATTCCCACCCGAGGTGCTTCTGGCTGGCGATGAATGCCTCTCCTGCCTCGCGCTGGGCGTCGAGGGTGTTGAACTCCTGCTCGAGGCCCTCCTCAGTGCTCTTGCGAGTGTAGATGGCACAGCGGAGGCGGGTCACTTGGTCACCAACCCGAAGAAGAGAAAGCCATTCCATTGCGTGCCGGTGATCTGCTTCGCGATGGCCGAGAGCGACCGGTAGTCCTTGCCCTTGTAGGTGAAGGCGCTCTCGCCCACGGCGACGATGTGCTCCTTGCCGTTGAACTCACGCTTCAGCTCGGCTCCCACCGTAGGCAGCCGCGGGTCACGCTTCGACGCCGGCTCCGGGGCCTTGTGGCCCTTGGGCGGGCGCAGCCGCAGGTCGGCGTCGTTGGCCAGCTCCGCGGCGCGCTTCTTGGCGCGCTCGGACAGGCCGCCCTCGGCCAGCTCCTGCAGCCGCCACGCCAGCCTTTTGAACAACCACTGCTTGTTCCGGCTCGCGGTCGGCTCACCGAACTTCTCCTGGTACACCTCGCGCAGCTGCCCGACGGTCAGGGGCTTCAGCGCGGCGATCTGGGCAACGATGCTATCGGCCATGGGTTTTCTCTCCTTGGCCTCGGGCGGGGTGCCCGAAGCCTTGGCATACAC
>JANXXR010000365.1 GCA_025350525.1 Deltaproteobacteria bacterium | reverse complement strand
TGCTGAGCACGCCGGTGGTGATGCGGCTGCACGCCACCGACGAGCAGCCTGCCGTGGTCTTCAACTCCTTTCCTGCCGGTTCGCCGGCCAACACGGTGGAGCTGCAGGGGGTGATGCGGGCCATCAGCGGCACCGACGGCTCGCCGATCTGGACCGCCCCCCAGGACCTCTTCAACCATCTCGATCACAGCGTCAACGCCATCTCCGGCATCGCCGCGGGCGACTGCATGGGCACCGGCGAGACCTGCTTCATCACCGGCGGCTGGGATCCCAACGACGTGCCCTGCACCGCGACCACCACCACCAACTGCAACCCGGCGCTGCCCCCTGGACAGGCGCACCAGCACGGCGGCCTCATCGCCTTCGGAAGCGACGGCCGCTTCCTCTGGGTGAACCGCGGGGCCCAGGTGTGGTGGGGCGCTCCAGCCATCGCCCGCATGCTCGGGGCCACCGGCCCGGCGCAGGTCATCGTCGGCAACGGCGTGTTCGACGCCGGCACCGGCAAGACGCTCTGCCCGCAGACCAACGCCAACGGCTCCATCGGCGGCAACGGCGACGGCACGCTCAGCGCCCTGGCCGACATCGACCTCGACGGCGTCCCCGAGCTCATCACCGGAAACCAGGCCTTCAAGCTGGTGGCCGACCCGAAGTCGGCGACCGGGTACACCTGCAAGGCGCTCTTGGGCGCGGGCGTCCAGATGCCCAAGGGCGCGAACTGCCCCGGCGGAGTCGGCACGTTCTGCTCGGAAGGCTTCCCGGCGGTGGCCAACTTCGCCGGCTACGGTTCGGTGCTGACGGGGCTCAGCACCAACGAGAAGCACCCGCAGATCGCGGTGGTCAGCAACGGCTACCTGCACATCCACGACTGGACCGGCGGCATGGTGCTGAGCCCGATCCCCCTGCCCACCGTCCCCAACGGCTGCCCGGACCAGAGCTACAACCCCGGCGGCGCGCCGACCATCGCCGACTTCGACGGCGACGGCCTGCCCGAAATTGGCGTCGCCTCGCAGAGCGCCTACTCGGTGTGGAAGCCGGGCAAGGGCTGGATCTGGACCACCGCCACCATCGACTGCTCCGCCAGCACCGGAAGCTCGGTGTTCGACTTCGAAGGCAAGGGCAACGCGACGGTGGTCTATTCCGACGAGTGCCACTTCCACGTCCTCGACGGCAAGACCGGAACGGTCCTCGTCAACGAGCTCAACGACAGCGCCACCGCCTACGAGATGCCCATCGTCGCCGACATCGACGGGACGGGCCGCGCCAAGATCCTCGTGCCCAACAACAACATCGGCGACGGCGCCGACTGCGCCGCGGTCTGGCCGAGCAGCGCCATCAACCGCTACTACGGGCTCAAGGCGCTCAAGTCGCCGAACGACAAATGGGTCAACACCCGCAGCGTCTGGAACGAGCACACCTACCACGTCACCAACGTCAACCTCGACGGCACGCTGCCCTTCCCGGAGGCGCAGTCGTGGAACGCGCCGCAGTCCAACAGCTACCGCCAGAACTTGCAGGGGCAGGGCGAGTTCCAGGCGCCCGATCTCTCCATCTGCGACGTGAAGGTGGACATGACCCAGTGCGGAACCACCGGCGCCGCGCTCAAGGCGGTGGTCTACAACGGCGGCGCCCTGAAGGCGAAGCCGGGGCTCACCGTGGACTTCTACGCCGTCTTCGACAACGGCAGCACCGCGCACCTGGGGCAGGCGCTGACCACCACCACGCTCAAGCCCGGCGACTCCGAGACGGTGACCATCCAGTGGCTCGCGCCGCCGCAGAGCCAGGGCGTGACGGTGAAGGCCATCGTGGACGAGAAGGGCCTCATCGGCGACTGCCATCCCGAGAACAACACCGGGGTCACGGCCGCCAAGGTGAAGTGCTCGCCGCTCGGCTAGGAGCCTTTAGATTTGGGCGCGCGGCGAGCCGCAAAGTCGGTATCCTGCTCGCATCGTGCCCAATCCCGAGCAGAGTGTGGCGGCGACTCCGGCTGCTCCCGCCAAGGCGTCGCGCGCTGCCGGAGCCGCGCTGCTGGTCGGCGCGGGCATCCTGCTCAGCCGGCTCGCCGGGCTGGTGCGGCAGCGCGTGCTCGGTCATTACCTGGGCACCTCGACCGCCGCCGACGCGTATACGGCGGCCCTCCGCATTCCCAACTTCCTGCAGAACCTGCTCGGCGAAGGTGTCCTCTCCGCGTCGTTCATTCCCGTCTACGCGGCGCTGCGGTCGAAGGGCGAAGAGGAGCAGGCGCGCAAGGTGGCCGGCGCCGTCGCCGGACTCTTGACGCTGGTCACCGGCGTCTTCGCGCTCCTCGGGGTGCTGGCGACGCCGTGGCTGCTCGACGCCATCGCGCCCGGCTTCTCCGGGGAGACGCGCGCGCTGGCGATCCACCTCGTCCGCATCTTCTTTCCGGGCATCTCGCTTTTGGTGCTGTCGGCTTTCTGCATCGGCGTGCTGAACAGCCACCACAAGTTCTTCCTCAGCTACGCGGCCCCGGTGGTGTGGAGCGCCGCCATCATCGCCGCGCTGATCCTGGGCGCCCACGCGGGTCCGGCCGGCGACCAGGGGCGCATCGCAGTCTGGGCAGCCTGGGGCGCCGTCGTGGGCGGCGGCTTGCAGCTGGGCGTCCAGCTCCCGCTGGTGCTGAAGCTGCTGGGGAAGGGCGCGCGCCTCGGCCTCGGGCGCGGCGATGTGCAGGTGGCCGAAGTGGTCCGCAACTTCCTGCCGGTCGTCGCCGGCCGCGGGGTCGTGCAGCTCTCCGCCTACGTCGACACGCTCATCGCCTCCTGGCTGCCCAGCGGCACCGTCGCCGCCTTCGGCTACGCGCAGACCATCTACACGCTGCCTGTCTCGCTCTTCGGAATGGCCATCTCCGCCGCCGCGCTCCCCTCGATGTCCGCCGACGCGGGCGCCCATGACAAGCTGCACGCCCAGCTCGAATCCGGCCTGCGCTCGATCGCCTTTCCGGTGGTGCCGTCGGTGGCGGCCTTCCTCGCCTTGGGCGACGTCATCTGCGCCGCCCTCTTCCAAACCGGCCGCTTCGGCCCCCGCGACGTCCGCTACGTCTGGCTGATCCTGATCGGCAGCACGGTGGGCCTGCTCGCCAGCACCATGGCGCGCCTCTACTCCAGCACCTTCTATGCGCTGCGCGACACCCGGACGCCGCTGCGCTACGCCGTGCTGCGCGTGGCGCTGACCGCGGGGCTGGGCGTCTTCTGCGGTCTCTACCTTCCGAAGCTCCTCGAGGTGGACCTCCGGTTCGGCGCCGCCGGCCTGACCGCCTCCGCCGGCGTCGCCTCCTGGATCGAGTTCCTGCTGCTGCGCCGTGGCCTGGGCGCCCGCATCGGACCGGCCCGCCTGCCCAAAGGCCTGCTCTTCAAGCTCTGGAGCGCGGCTGCGCTGGCCACCGCGGTGGCGCTGGCGACCAAGACGGCGGCGCAGCAGTCGGCGCTCCTCAGCCATCCCATTCCGCTGGCGGCGCTGGTGCTGGGGATCTTTGGCCTCACCTATCTGGCGGCGACGGTGGTGATGCGGATTCCGGAGGCGGAGCGGCTGGTCTTCCGCCTCCGCCGCGCTGCGCGCCGGTGAATTTCACCTCGCCTCGGGAGGTCGTGTCTGCAGCGATGATGCGCCACCTCATGCTCTGCGCCGTCCTGGCAGCCGCCTGCTCGCGCGGCGCGCGCAAGGACTTGACGCCGGCGCTCGCCGCCGACGCCCCTGCCGCGGCGGCGCAGCAGGCTGCGCTCTCCGACGGACCCAGGCTGACGGAGGCGGAGATGGCCGAACACCTGCTCTCGCGCCTTACTTATGGCCCGCAGCGCCGAGACCGCGAGAGGCTCGCGCAGCTGGGCCTCGCCGGCTTCATCGAGGAGCAGCTTCATCCGGATCAGATCGACGACTCCGCCCTTGCCCGGCGCCTCGCCTCTTACGAAGTGCTGCACAAAGGCGCCGATACGCTGGTGCAGCAGCTGGTCGCCGAGCGGAAGCAGCGGCAGGCCGACCAGAAGCGCGAAGAGCTGATGAAGGAGGCGCCGCCCGCGGACAACGGGCCGCTCACCGCGGCGGAATCCGCACGCCGGCTGGCAGCGCCGACGCCCCCGCCGCCGTCGGTCGCGCCCAAGGAGCTGCGCAAGCCGCTGGGCAAGGCGGCGAGAGGCCCCGGCTACGACTACGTCGCGCAGCTCTCGCAGGCCAAGCTCCTGCGCGCGGTCTCGTCGGGGCG
>JANXXR010000152.1 GCA_025350525.1 Deltaproteobacteria bacterium | reverse complement strand
ACCAGCACGCCGCCCGCCTCCTCGCGCGCGCTGGCAGCGAGGCCCTCGACGGGCTGCAGCGCCTCCGCCTGGTTCCGCGCCAGCTTCTCGATGCGCTCCTGCAGCGCTGCCGGGATGTCGCCTTGCACCAGCGCCGCGGCGATCTCCTGCCGCAGCGCCTCCCGCTGCGCCGTTTTCAGCTCCGACTGGGCGTAGTCGAGCGCATCGGAGAGCAGGCGCGCCCGCTCCGAGTACGCATGCCCGCGCCCTGGGCTGTCCGCCGCCCGGGCGTCCTCGTCGGCCTCGGGCCAAGGCGCTTTTCCGCCCCGCTGGAACTTGACTGCGGAGAGCAGGCCGTCGAGGTCGGCGTGCGCCACCACCACCTCGACCTGGCCCGCGCGCTGCACCACTTCGGGCGTCACCAACTCCGGGCAGGCGTGCGCGATCCGGTTGGGCACCAGCACGAAGCGGGCGTCGTCGCGGTAGCGGGCCCAACCCAGCGGGTGCTCGTGGTGATCGATCCAGATTGCCAGCCGGTCGCCCAGCGCCTCGAGGAACGGCACCGTGGACTTCTCGAAGTTGTCGCCGCCCGCGAAGGCCACGTCCACCACCGCGACGCGCCCCTCGGAAGGAGGCGCGGGCAGGTTTCCGGGCTGCTCGACGAAGACGACTTTCACGAGGGCGGAGTTTCACGCCGCGCGGCGAAGGTCAAGCGCTCATGCCATCGCGCAACATCTTCCGCGCGACGCCGACAGAGGTTAAGCTGCGCTCCCCATGCAGAACCTGCGCGACAAGCTGCTCAAGGCTGGCCTCGTCTCCGACCAGCAGGCCAAGGAGGCCGCGCGGGAACAGCGGCCGCCGAAGAAGCCGCACCGCGAGCGCGAGGAGGCGCAGTCGGTCGAGGAGAAGCAGCGGCGCGACGCCTTCGCCGCCCGGGAGGCCGAGCTGTCCGAGGAGCGGCGCAAGGAGGCGGCCAAGGTCGCCGAAGCCAGGATGCAGTCGGAGCGCGCGCGGCGCCTGCGGCAGCTGGTCGAGGCGAACCGGCTGCGCGAGCCGCCCGGCGAGGTCGCCTTCCACTTCGTCAAGCGGAGCGGAAAAATCGGGCGGCTCGCCCTCTCGCCCGAGACGGCGAAGCTGCTCGAGAGCGGCGCGGCGGCGGTGGTGGACGACCCCGGCTCGCCCGAGCACGCGGTGGTCCCGGCCGAGGCGGCCAAGCGCATCTACCAGGTGGACCCGCAGGCCATCCGCTTCTGGTTCGGGCCCGACAAGCCGATCGGCTTCTCCGACGCGGGAGAGTAGCCCTACTCGCCGCGATCCTTGCGCTGCTTGTAGCGGACGATGGCGAGGATGAAGGTCACCACCGCGAGCGGGATCCCGATCCCGTAGCCGACGTTCTTGGGGATCGAGCCGGCCTGCGCTAGCCCGATGCAGAGGAAGACCGCCAGCACGAGGAGGTTGACGACTGCGCCCATGGCTGGACTCTATCAGGCGTTCCGGAAGGCGTCGCCGCGGCGGACGATGTCGAGGATCTGCGGGTGCGGCGCCTCCTCGCGCATTGCGGAGATCAACTCGGCGTGGCGCTCGGTGGCGACGGCGCGGACCATCTTCTGCGTCGGCGTCAATTCGCCCGTGTCCAGGGACGGCGTCTCCGCCACCAGCGCCACGCGCCGCACCCGCTCGTAGGCCGCGCTGGCGAAGAGGTTGGCGGACTGCAGCGCCTCGACGATGGCCCGCCGCAGCTCGGGGACCTGCACCAGCTCGGCCACCGTCTCGAGCGGCTCGAGGCCCAGGTCCTGGAGGAAGCGCTGCGCGGCCGGGGCGGAGATCCAGCAGAGGGCGGTGACGAAGGGCTGCGCCCGCCCCAGCACCACCGCCTGCTCCAGCAGCGGCGTGGCGGCGAGCAGGCGCGCCTCGACCTCGCCGGCCGAGACCTTCTCCGCGTTCTCCAGCTTGAAGACGCCGTCGAGCCTGCCCAACAGCTTGAGGCCGTGGGCGGTCCACTCGCCCAGGTCGCCGCAGCGAAGCCAGCCGTCCTCGAGGACGCGGGCGGTCTCCTCGGGCCGGTGGTGGTAGCCGCGCATCACCTGCGGCCCGCGCACCAGGATTTCGCCGCGCCCGGGAAGCTCCGGCACCGGCTCCAGCTTCACCTGCGTGCCCGGCAGCGGAAAGCCGACCACGCCGGGCGCGCGCTGCGGGTCGGTGCGCCGGGTGATGGTGGCGCAGGGCGAGGTCTCGGTCAGCCCCCAGCCTTCCAGCACCGGCACGCCCAATTCTTCGAAGAAGCGGAAGGCCGGCTCGGCGATGGGCGCGGCGGCGCTGAAGGCGAAGCGCAGCGCCTTGAGGGCGGCCAGCGCCTGCGGGTCGCGCCGGGCGCGGGCGATCATGCCGTTGTAGACGCGCGGCACCCCGAAGTAGACGGTGGGGCGGATGTCAAACAAGTTTGTGTACAAACGATCGAGGTCGCGCCCGCGCGAGTCGTCGATGACCAAGAGCGCGCGGTGCCAGAGCGCCATCAGCCGCTCGAAGAGGGCGCCGAAGCAGTGGTGCCAGGGGAGGTAGCTCAAGAAGACGTCGCGGTCGGAGACGTCCCAGAGCGCGGCGATGGCGGCCTGCTGCGAGAGCGCGTTGTGGTGGGTGAGCTCGACGCCCTTGGGTCTGCCGGTGGTGCCGCTGGTGTAGAGCAGCCAGGCGATGTCGGCCGGTCCAGCCTGCGGCGTCTCCACCTCCGCCGCGCCCAAGAGCGCCTTCAAGGGCAGCGCGCCCGGGAGCGGCTGGTCGTCGAGCACGACGATGTGATCGAGCTGCCGCGCATTCAAGAGCTGGTGCTGCTGGACCGCGCTGCCCGCCAGCGCCACCCGCGCGCCCGAGTCGGCGAGGCAGTGGTGGAGGACTTGCGCGGCGTAGCCGGGGAAGATGGGCGCGACGGCGGCGCCCAGCGTCTGCGCGGCCAGCTCGGCCACCAGCATCTCGGCGGAGTTGGGCGAGACCACCGCGACCACGTCGCCGTGCCGGACCCCCAGGGCCTGCAGGCCGGCGGCGATCTTCCGGCGCCGCTCCTCCAGGTCCGCCCAATTCAAGTCGGCCCACTTGCCCGCGGGCCCGCGCGAGCGGACGGCGGCGCGCCGCGGGTC
>JANXXR010000288.1 GCA_025350525.1 Deltaproteobacteria bacterium | reverse complement strand
TGGTGGAGGTTCTAGATCAAAATCTCACCGCGAAGGCACGAAGACACGAAGGGGGGTGGGTCCCTGCCTGATCCGCCCGTCCGAGGGGTCGCGTCGTGACTGCCGTGCGAGACCGGATCCGGCCAACCCCACCTTCGCGTCTTCGCGCCTTCGCGGTGCACTTTACAGGGAATTCCCCAGGCGCCGGCTGACGCGCTTTCGCTTAACTCTCACCGCGAAGACGCGAAGGGGGTGGGCCCGTGCCTGATTCGCCCGTCCGAGGTTTCGCGTCGTGAACTGCTGCACGAGACCGGCACCGATCCGGCTAACAGCGGGCCCTTGTCCTCGGGCGATCGAGCCCCATCCACGAGCCTGCTCGGGTCGGCGCGCCCGCCACCACCCCAACCCCTTCGCGTCTCGACTGCTGCGCGAGACAGGCACCGGGTGCGGCTACCAGCGGCACTTATCCTCGGGCGATCGAGCCTCGGCCCCGCGCCTGCTCGGGTCGGCGCGCCGGCCACCCAATCACCAACCCCCTTCGCGTCTTCGCGGTGCGCTTTAAAGGGAACCCCCAGGGCGCCGACGGACGCGCTTTCGCATAAATCTCACCGCGAAGACGCGAAGAGGGGTAGGCCCGTGCCTGATTCGCCCGTCCGAGGGGTCGCGTCGTGACTACTGCGCGAGACCGGCACCGATCCGGCTACCAGCGGGCACTTATCCTCGGGCGATCGAGCCACGGCCCCGCGCCTGCTCGGGTCGGCGCGCCGGCCACCAACCCAACCCTTCGGGTCTTCGCGCCTTCGCGGTGAGCTTTAATCTCCGTCGCTCGGACGTTCCACGTGGAACGCCCCCCCGGTTTCCTCGTCTCCGGGCGGGTCCCGGCGCCAAGAGCTCGTTGGCGCATTCGCGGCGGCTCCTGTCCAGGGGACAGGGCTCGCAGACCCCTCGGCGTCGGGCTAGATGTGTTTGTAGATCGCCAGGCGCCGCTGCGCCTTCGAGTACGGGAGCTGGTAGCCGAGCGTCTCCTGCAGCTTGAGGTCGCCGACCTGATCGGGCACCTCTTCGGTGGGCCCCAGCATGCAGATGGCCACTCCAGCCGGCAGCACGTACTGCTCCGCCAGCTTCAGCCACTCCCGCGGCGCCGCGAAGGCCCGCGAGACCGCCGCATGCACCCGCTGCAGCTCTTCCTGCGCTGGATTCCCTTCCAGCCGGACCGCCACCGCCTTCACCCTGGGCAGGCGCAGCTCGGCCAGCGCGTTCTTGAGGAAGGCCACCTTCTTCTGCACCGAGTCCACCAGCACCACTTCCAGGTCGGGCCGGGCGATGGCCGCCGGGATCCCCGGAAAGCCCGCCCCCGAGCCGGCGTCGAGCAGGCTCCCCGAGGGCAGCACCGCCACCACCGCCAGCGAATCGATGACGTGCTTCTCCACCACCTCGTCCAGGTCGGTGATGGACGTTAAATTGATCGACTTGTTCCACTTGAGCAGCAGGTCGACGTGCCGCCCCAGCAGCTTGAGCTGCTCCGCCCCGAGGCGCAGCCCCATGCCCAGCGCTCCTTCCTCGATCTTCTTGAGATATGCACCGTCCACGCTTTTCACTCCGCGCGGCCGAAGCGGCCGAAGTCCAGCACCAGCGTTTGCTGCCGTCCTGAAGCCTCACCCGTCACGCGAACCTGGATCAAAGCTGCTCCCTGCGCCCGCGAGGCGCACAGGTCCAGCAGCTCCTGCAGGTCGAAAAAGGGGAGCTGCTCCTCCCGCACCTCGCCCGGCCGCTCCAGCGCGTGCCGCAGCACCAGCGTCCCCTTGGTCCCCATCGTCAGTCCCCCCTGCGGCCATGGCTGCGGATGGCCTGCTCCACCTCCACCTCGTGCTCGGCGAGGAAGCGCTCGACCTCTGCGTCCGACACCCCGAGGTCGCGCAGGATGCCTTCGTAGAGCACCGAGGTCGCCCCGCTCTCCCCCGTCCGCTTGCGCAGCACCGCCTTGACCACGGCGGCCCCGAAGAGCGGGTTCTTGCGGCCGGACTTTCGCGCCCCCTCGGTCATCTCAGGCGCGCAGCTTCGCACCGTCCGCAGCGCCCGCGCCACCGCCCTTCACCTCCACCGTTCGCCCGCTGGCAGGCGGGCCTCCCATGGTCCGGCGCAGGTACATCTGCTGCGCGATGGAGAGGACGTTGTTGATGAAGATGTAGAGGGTCAGGCCGGAGGGCAGCGTCAGCATCAGCAGCGAGAAGAAGCCGCTCATCACGTACCCCATCGTCTTCTGGCTGGGGTTCGACATCGGCGAGGGCGTCAGCACCTGGGTCAGGATCATGGTGATGCCCATCGCCACCGGGAGGATGTAGTACGGGTCCTTCCCGGTGAGGTCGTCGATCCAGCCCGGGATGAAGGGCGCGTTGTAGAGCTCCACCGAGACTTGCAGGGTGGTGTAGAGCGCGAACCAGATCGGCATCTGGATCAGCATGGGCAGGCAGGACCCCATCGGGTTCACGCCGTGCTCCTTGAACAGCTTCATCTGCTCGAGGTTCTGCCGCTGGGTGTCGCCGGCGTACTTCTTCTTCATCTCGTCCAGCTGCGGCTGGATGCGCTGCATCTCCTGCATCGACTTCATCGACTTGTGCTGGAGCGGGAAGGTCAGCGCCTTCATGGCCAGGGTCAGCATGATGATGGCGATGCCCCAGTTGTGCCCGGGGACGATGCGCTGGCAGAACTTCATGATCCCGAGCAGCACCTCGGCAATCACGGACCAGAAACCCCAGTCGATGGACTGCTTCAAGTCCGCCGCCACGGGGCCCAGCTCCTGGGCATCCTTGGGTCCGGCGTAGCCCTTGAAGGCCAGCTGGGCGGCCCCTCCTGCCCTCACCTTCACCGGCACGATGAGCGAGGCCAGGAGCGAGCCGACCTTCTCTCCCCGCGCCTCCAGCTTGCAGGAGGCGGCGACCCCTTGGGGCGGCACCACGGCGGTGAGGAAGTACTGCTCGTCGATGCCGGCGAAGAGCGCCGCGGGCGCCTCGAACTCGGGGTGCTTGGCGCCGATGGCGAGCCGCTCGATCTTGTTGTTTCCCTGCAGGCAAATGGTCCGCGCCGGCGTGCCGGTGCGCGAGGCGAACATGCCGCCCGAGGGCTCCTCGCCGTGGGCGCCTGAGACCACCGCCAGCTGCCCAGAGAGCGCGGCGGCGCTCTTCAATTCCACCGCGAGGTCGATGCCGTAGGAGTCGGCGCTGACCGCCAAGGTCTTGGTGAGGGTCACCCCGCCCCGCTCGGTCCGGAAGGTCGCGCTGCGGGCGTCCTGCCGCAACAGCTCGAAGGGCTCGTTGGCCGCCAGCAGCTCGACTCCGGCGGCGTCGCGCAGCGTGGTGGAGAATGGCAGCGCCTCGCCGGCGTGGGGCTGCACCAGGTCCACGTGCGACTCTTCCTTGCGGCCCTTGTGGCGGGTCCACTTGTCCCCGAGGAGCTCGACGCTGCGGAGCGCCGCCCCTTCGCTGGTGACGATGAAGCGGGCCCGCGAGGTCTGGAAGACCACTTCGCGGGTAGGCCCCGCCGTTCCACGTGGAACGTCGGAGGGCCGCGCCGCCGCCGCGGCAGCAGCGGGAGGCGTGGCGGGCGCCGTGGTCGAGGGCGCGCTGGGGGCGGCCGGCGGCGTCACGGGCTGGGCCGGCTTCTTCGGGGCAAAGAAGGTGAAGTACCCGAAGATGCAGGCGAGCCAGATGGCGATGGCCAGGAAGAGCCGCTGGTTGGTGTCTTTCATGCAAACCTCTTGGCTGCGGGCGGCGGGACCGGATCGGGCCCGCCGGCGGCATAGGGATGGCAGCGCAGCAGGCGTCGCAGCGCGAGGTACGGCCCGACGATCGGGCCGTGAACCCGCACCGCTTCCTCGGCATACGCAGAGCAGCTGGGGTAATAGCGGCAGGAAGGCGGCAGCGCCGGGGAGATGAACCGCCGGTACACCCAGAGCAGCGCCAGGAGCGGGAGGGAGAACAGCCGCTTCATCGCCCTGCCCCTTTCCGCATCCGCGCCGCCGCCCGCCGCAGCCAGGCGCGAAACTCTTCCACGCTGGCGGCCACCGACGACGACCGGGCCACCAGCACCAGATCCACCGGCGGCAGGCTGGAGAGCTCGTGGCGGACGGCTTCGCGCAGGCGCCGCTTGACCTGGTTGCGCACCACCGAGCCGCCGACCTTCGAGGAGACGGTCAGGCCCACCCGGGCGACCGCGGGCTGCGATCCGGCGCGCACCAGCGAGGCCGCGCGCGCGACGAAGCTCGCGGCCAAGGGCCCGTCGGCGAAGCTCTTGCCCTGCCGCTTGACGGACAAGAACTCGGTCCGGCGAAGCAGCCGCGCGCCCTTGGGAAGCCCAAGAGCCTTTGGCCGCGGCGCTGCTTCCGGCAAGGGACCTACTTCTTGGGCGCGCTGACGACGAGCCGCTTGCGGCCCTTCGCGCGCCGGCGCTTGAGGATCTTGCGCCCCGCTGGGGTGGCGTTGCGCTTGCGGAACCCATGCTCCTTGTTCCGCCTGACTTTGCTCGGCTGGTACGTGCGCTTCACGACGACTGCCTCCTCATGGGAAAAAGCGCGGCAATCAAGCACGCACCGCCTGCACTGTCAACCAATCCCGCCGTGAATTCTTCCGGACGGCGAGACGCCCGGACCGGCCCGCCGCGCGGTCGTTCGGGTCGGAACGATTTGCCGGGGGCGCCTCCAGAGGCGCGCCAGAGTGAGATGCTTCGATCCGCAACGTTTTCCCGCCGATCACCCATGATCCGACGTGGATCCAGCCACTTCACCGATCCTGCTTGATCCTTCTCGAACGCCTTTGCTAGGGTCCGCCTCCGCTGTCACGCAGTTGTCGTAACGCGGACATTCGGGAGAAGCGAACCCACGGTCGGCGAGTCCCGTTCGGACTCGAAGGCAGCCTTTTTCCTTAGTTTTTTCGCAGGGGACTTCCGATGTCTGCCTCCTTGTCCACAGGTGTGAACAACCCTGTGGACGGAAACCCGGGCGATCTTCCGGTCGAATCCGAGCGTGCGGCGCTGGATCTCTGGCGCCGCGCCATCGATCACCTGAGGGGCCGCCTCTCGCGGCACACCTTCCAGACCTACTTCGAGCCCATCCGCCCCATCAGCCTGGTGGACGACGAGTTGACCCTCGCCCACTCGAGCAAGTTCATGATCGACTGGGTGCGCGACAACCTGCTCGACGTGCTCCTCCAGGATCTCGAGGCGCAGTACGGCAGCCGCTGCACGGTGAAGTTCATCGTGCGCGAGCGGCCCCCGGTCGATCCCGAAGTTCCGGAAGCACCCGCGGTCCACGATCGCTCTCCCATCACCGCGCCTCCGCCCAGCGATCCGCCTCCCGCGCGGCAGCTGCAGATCAACCCCAAGTATACTTTCGATTCGTTCGTGGTCGGCCCCTCCAACCAGTTCGCGGTGGCCGCCTGCACCGCCGTCTCCAACGCGCCCGGCAAGGCCTACAACCCGCTCTTCCTCTACGGTGGGGTCGGCCTCGGCAAGACCCACCTGGTCCACGCCGTCGGCAACCACGCCCTCAAGCAGAACCCGCACTGCCACGTGGTCTACCTCTCGAGCGAGGCCTTCACCAACGACCTCATCCTCGCCCTCGAGCAGCACCGCATGCCCGAGTTCCGCGCCCGCTACCGCGAGAAGTGCGACGTGCTCCTGCTCGACGACATCCAGTTCCTCTCCAACAAGAAGCAGACCATGGAGGAGTTCTTCCACACCTTCAACGCGCTTCACGAGGGCGGCAAGCAGATCTTCGTCACCTCCGACAAGCTGCCCAACGAGATCGAAGGCTTCGAGGAGCGGCTGCGATCGCGGTTCCAGTGGGGCCTCATCGCCGACATCCAGCCGCCCGAGGTGGAGACCCGCGTCGCCATCCTCAAGAAGAAGGCGACCACCGACCGCATCGCCCTGCCCGACGACGTGGCTCTCTTCCTGGGCACGCACATCCGCTCCAACGTCCGCGAGCTCGAGGGCAGCCTGATCCGCCTCTCCGCCTTTGCCAGCCTCACCGGCGCCGCCCTCACCGT
>JANXXR010000284.1 GCA_025350525.1 Deltaproteobacteria bacterium | reverse complement strand
AGCAGGAGGGCAAGCCCACCGAGCGGCACAAGCTCATCTACCGGCTGGCGGTGGGCGGCAAGGACGTGCAGGGGATCGTCGACGCCAGCAGGGTCGGCGAGTTCGAGGCGCTCAAGGGCATCTGGGACCTGATGGAGTGGGGGTTCCTCAAGCCGGTGCCGCCGCCCCGCGGCGCCGCGGCGCTGGCCAAGGGGCTGCGGCAGGGCGGCAAGTCGCTGGCGAGGACGGGGGCGCTCGTCCGCATGGCGCTGACGCTCGCCTTCTTCGTGGCCACGCTCTTCTTCGTGCGCTTCGTGGCCCCGCAGCTGGGCTCGTCGCGGTCGGAGAACCCGGCGCGGCGCGGCGCGGTGGCGCGGCTGCTCTCGCACGACCAGCTGGTGCGGCTGGAGAGCGCGCTCGAGCTCTACCGCACCGAGCACGGCGAATATCCGCAGCTGCTCAGGCAGCTGGTGGAGGGCCAGCTGGTCACCGAGCAGGACCTCCGCTACCCCTACCGGGAGTCGTATTACTATCGCCGCACGCCGCAGGGGTTTGTTTTGTTGCCGCCGCTTGATTAGATCACCCGTGCGGGGGCGTGCGGCCCGCCGCATGGGAGACGGATGCCAGAACTCGGTGCGCGGCTGGAGCTGCTGGACAACGATGGTGCACGGACGCTCGCCGGCGGGCGGAGCGAAAACCTCAAGCTGATCGAGCAACGTTTCGGCGTCCACATCGGACAGCGCGGGAACGTCTTCCTCATCTCGGGCGAGCCGGCCAAGGTGGCGCTGGCGGAGAAGCTGCTCGGGCAGCTCAACCAGCTCATCCAGCGCAAGTACCCGCTTGGGCTCGAGGACGTGGAGCAGGCGAGCAAGGTGCTGCTCGCCGATCCCGACGCCGACCTGAAGGACATCTTCCTCGACACCGTCTACGTCACCAGCCGCAACCGGCCGGTCACGCCCAAGGGCTTCAACCAGAAGGCGTACATCGACGCGATCCGGAAGTTCGACATCGTCTTCGGCATCGGGCCGGCGGGCACCGGCAAGACGTACCTGGCCATGGCCATGGCGGTGGCGGCGCTGGTCGAGCGCAAGGTGAAGCGCATTGTCCTCTGCCGTCCGGCGGTGGAGGCCGGCGAGAAGCTGGGCTTCCTTCCCGGCGACCTGGCGGAGAAGGTCAGCCCCTACCTGCGCCCGCTCTACGACGCGCTCCACGACCTGATGGACATGGACCGCGCCCAGGAGTTGCTCGAGCGGGGCACGGTGGAAGTGGCGCCGCTCGCTTTCATGCACGGGCGGACGCTCAACGATGCCTTCGTCATCCTCGACGAAGCGCAGAACACCACCACCGAGCAGATGAAGATGTTCCTCACCCGGCTGGGCTTCGGGTCCAAGGCGGTCATCACCGGCGACGCCACCCAGATCGACCTGCCCACCGGCAAGATGTCGGGCATGAACGAGGCCCGCAACATCCTGCGCGAGGTCGAAGGCATCCGCTTCTGCGAGTTCACCGACCGCGACGTGGTCCGCCATCCGCTGGTGCAGGAGGTGGTCCGCGCCTACGAGTCGGCCCAGGCGCGGCGCGAGGAGGAGCAGCAGGCGCGCAAGGCCGCCGCCGCGGCCGAAGCAGGCAAGGGTGCTGCGCCGGTAGCGCCGCCGGGTTAGAAGGGCGGAATGCTTCCTGCCCTGCTGCTCATCGCGGCGTCTCACGGCTCGCTGCACTTCATCGACGACGATTACCCGAAGGCGCTGGCGACGGCGCGGGCGCAGCACAAGCCGCTCTTCGTCGATTTCTGGGCGACCTGGTGCCACAGCTGCCTCTCGATGCAGCGCTTCGTGATGAGCGATCCCGGCATGAAGCCGGTGGCCGACGAGGTGGTCTGGGCTTCCATCGAGACGGAGACCGAGAAGAACAAGCCCGCCGTCGAGCAGTACCCGCTCGACAACTGGCCAACGTTCCTGCTCATCGATCCCGAGGGCGAGAAGGTGCTGGGTCGGTTCCTCGGCTCGGGCAGCGTGCAGGAGATCCGCGCCTTCGTGCAGGAGGGCGTGCGCGCCTACGCCTCCGGAAAGAAGCTCGAGCCCGCCGCGGCCGCGCAGCGCGAGGGCGATCAGGCGCGCATGCGCGGCGAGTTGAAAGCCTCTGCCGAGGCCTATGGGCGGGCGGTGTCGCTCTCGAAGCCTGCAGACCCGGCGCGGCCCGAGCGCCTGACGCTGGCGGCGCGCGCGCTCCTCAAGTGGGGCGCGCCTGAGGCGCTGCGGGCCTGCGCGAAGCTGGGCCTGGTCGAGGCGCGCAACACCGGCGACAGCGCCATGGCCGCCGACTTCGCCAGCTATGTGGACGAGTGCGCCTCGCAACTTCCCAAGACAGATGCGGAGGCGGCGCGCGTGCACGCGCTGGCCATCGAGCGGCTCAAGGAGATCACCGCCAAGAAGGACGCGCCCCTGGCCGTGGACGACCGCAGCGACGCGATGGCCAACCTGGTGGAGATGCTGGACACGGCGGGGCAGCACGACGAGGCGCTCAGGACCATGCGCGAGCGCGCGCAGCTTCTCGAGCAGGCGGCGGCGGCGGCGCCGGACGCGACCATGGCCTCGACCTTCGATCCGCACCGCACCGACACCTATCTCTATCTCGGCGAGGCGCCGCGAGCGGAGAAGCTGCTGGCCCAGCGCGAGAAACAGATGCCGGCCGACTACAACCCTCCGGCGCGCCTGGCGCGGGTGCTCCTCGAGGAGAAGAAGCTGCCGGAGGCGGAAGCGGCGGTGGACCGGGCGCTCTCGATGATGCCCCGCTCGCAGCGGCGCGTCGGCATCCTCGGGCTCAAGGCGCGCGTCCTCAAGGCTGCGGGCAAGCCGGCCGACGCGGTGGTCCGCGAACAGCTCGAAGTGCTCCGCGCGCTGCCCGCGCCGCAGCGCAGCCCCGAGCAGGAAACCAGGTTGGAAGAGCAACTCAAGACCGCGGCGAAGTGAGGGCGCGCGCGGAGTGGTTGCGAAGTCCGCTGGTTTGGGCGGAGAATCCGCGCCTTCGATGAGCGGCCCCACCCCAGCGCCGACGCTGACCTCGCGGATCCTGCGCATCCGCCGCGTCCGGCAACTGCTCGCGCTCTCGCTCCTGGCGCTGGTGGCGGTGAGCGCGGCCTTCCTGGTGTCGCCGTCGCGCTTCACGCCCACCATCCCCGCCGACGATGCGCTGGGCAAGCTGTTTTCCGGCACGCTCAAGGCCAACCGCGACTACGACGTCCTCGATCCCGAGACGTCTTCAGAGAAGCGCGAGGAAGCGGCGCGCTCGGTGTGGCCGGTCTACGACTACGAGGGCGGCGCGGCGCCCGTGCTCCAGCGGCGCATCGCCGACGCCTTCGCGGGCGGGCGCGAGGCCCTGCAGCAATGGAAGCGCGCGAGTCCGGCCAAGGGCGCGCGGGCGGCTCGCCACGGCGACGCGGAGCTGACCGCCTTCCTCCTCTCCCAGCGCGACGCCTTCTGGAAGGCCTTGCAGGCGGTGGTCGAGGACGACGACTACCTCGAGTTGGCCCGCACCGGCTTCGACGCCAAGGTGGAGCACGCGGCGGTGCGGCTGGCGGGGCTGGCGGCGGCGGGGTTCACCGTCGAGGAGCGGGGCCTCCTGCTGGCCGATCGGGAGCGCGGCATCGTTGTGCGCACCGTCGGCGAGCGCGGCAGCGGCGACATGCCGGCGCCCGAGCAGGCGGTGCGCGACATCGACCGCATCCGCGATCTCGCCCGCGCCCGCGCCGACGTCGAGCGGCTGGCGCAGGAGCAGCTTCCCGATCTGCCTCCCCGGCTGGCGCGAGCGGTGGCCGCGCTGGTGCGGCGGGAATTGCGTCCCAACCTCGCTTACGACGACGTCGAGACGCGGCGCCGCCAGGAGCTGAAGCGCGAGCAGGTCAAGGACGTCCTCTTGCAAGTGCGCAAGGGCGAGAAGATCATCGGCGACGGCGAGCAGATCACCAAGACGCACCTGCTCATCTTCCAGGCGTTGCGGGCGGCGGGTCGCGCCTCCGAGGCCGAGCAGGTCCGCTGGGGCGGCGGGCTCTTCGCGGCCATGATCTGCGCGGCGCTCTTCGAGTTCGGGCGGCGCAACATCCGCAAGTTCCGGCTGCGCAGCCGCGACGTGGTGCTGCTGGCGGCCCTGCTCATCGGGCAGCTGCTCCTGGTGCGCGGCGCGCTCTTCTCCGCCGATGCGCTGCACGACATCGTCCGCGAGGAGCTTCCGCCGCGGCTCGCGGCCTGGGTGGCACAGGCGCTGCCGGCCGCGGTGCCGTTTGCGCTCGGGTCGCTCCTGGTCCGCTTCCTCCTCAACTCCGAGGCGGCCATCCTCTGGACGGTGGCCTTCGCGCCGCTCTGCGGATTGCTCGCTGGCGGCTCGCTGCAGACGGCGGTGGCGGCGCTGGTGGGAGGCGTGGTGGCTGCCGACCGCATCGGCCACGCCGGAAGCAAGGCGGCGGTCTTCCGCGCCGGCCTCTTCACCGGCCTGGCCACCGCGGTGGTGCTCTGTTCCTTCGCCATGTTCCAGGGCCGCCTCTGGAGCTGGGAGACGGCGGCCACGGCGGCGGGGGCCATCGTCTCCGGCGCGCTCTTCCTGCCGCTCCTGGCGCTGCTCTGCGCGCCCGTGCTCGAGGCCAGCTTCGGCTACGTCACCGACATCCAGCTGCTCAAGCTCGCCAACTTCAACCACCCGGTGCTGAAGGACCTGATCATCCAGGCGCCCGGCACCTATCACCACGCCATCCTCATCGGGCAGCTGGTCGAGTCGGCGGCGCGGGCCATCGGCGCAAACCCGCTGCTGGCGCGGGTGGGCGCCTACTACCACGACATCGGCAAGGGCAAGAACCCGCTCTACTTCGGCGAGAACCAGAAGGGCGACAACCGCCACGACAGCCTCTCGCCCCTGATGAGCGCGCAGCTGATCATGCGCCACCTCGCCGAGGGCGTGGAGCTGGCGCGGGCCAGCAAGCTGCCGCGGCAGGTGATCGACTTCATCCCGCAGCACCACGGCACCCGGCTGGTGGGCTACTTCTTCCACCGCGCCCGCGAAGAGGCCGAGCGCACCGGACAGCCGCCGCCCGCCATTCCCGACTTCCGATACGCGGGGCCCAAGCCGCAGACGCGCGAGGCGGCGCTGGTGATGATCGCCGACATGGTGGTGGCCACGACGCGCAACCTCGCCTCGGTCGCCACCGACAAGCTGCGCGGCCTGGTCGATCGCGCCATCCAGGCGGTGGTGGCCGAAGGGCAGCTCGACGAGTGCGAGATCACCCTGCGCGACCTGGAGCTGACCGCGCAGAGCTTCGCGCGCTCGCTAGAGGCGCTCTACACGCCGCGCGCGGAGATCACCCCACCGCCCGCGACGCCGCGGCTGCGCGTGATCGAGCCCACGGTGGACCTGAAGCGCGCATGAGCGTTGGCGCACCGTCGGGCAGGCTCGCGCGCAACGTGGTGCTGCTCGGCGTGGTCTCGTTCTTCGCCGACGTCTCGAGCGACATGGTGATGCCGCTCTTGCCGGCCTTCCTCGCCTCGCTGGGGGCGGGCGCGGCGTACCTGGGCGTGATCGAGGGCGCTGCCGAGGCCACCGCGGCGCTGCTCAAATACCTGAGCGGCCGCTGGGCCGACCAGGTCCGGCGCCTGCTGCCGATGGCCATCGCCGGGTACGCGCTCGCGGCGGTGGCGCGGCCCTTTCTCGCCGTCGCCCGCGCTCCCTGGCAGGTGCTGCTGGTGCGCAACGTGGACCGGGTCGGCAAGGGCCTGCGCACCTCGCCTCGCGACAAGCTGCTGGCGGCCAGCGCCGCGCCGGAGCGGCTGGCCGAGGCCTTCTCCTTCCACCGCGGCATGGACCACGCCGGCGCCGCGCTGGGTCCGCTGCTGGCTACGGCGCTGCTGCTCCTCTGGCCCGGAGACCTGCGCCGCGTTTTTTTGCTGGCGGCGATTCCGGGGGCGGCGGCGGTGGTGGCGCTGCTCGCGGTCAGGGAGACGCAGGCCGAGAAGCAGGCTTCAGGCTTCAGGCCTCAGGCCTCAGGGGAGAAGCCTGACGCCTCAGGGGAGAAGCCTGAGGGCATCCCGCGGTGGGGGCGGGTGCCGCGAGGGTTGCTGGCGGCGATCGGCGTGTTCACGCTGGGCAACTCTACGGATGCGCTCTTGCTGCTGCAGGCGCAGGCGCTGGGAGCTTCGACGGCGCAGCTTCCGCTGCTGTGGGCGCTCCTGCATGCGGTGCGGTCGGCCGCGTCGTGGCCGCTCGGGCGCGCAGCGGATCGGTTGGGCCGCAGAGGGGCGCTGGCGCTGGGATGGCTCTGGTACGCAGCCTGCTATGCCGGCTTCGCGGCGGCGCGGACGCCGCTGCAGATCTGGATCCTCTTCGTCGCCTACGGCCTCGTCGCCGGGCTCACCGAAGGCAGCGAGCGCGCGCTCATCGCGGCCTCGGTGCCGGGCCCCTCCCGCGGCCGCGCGCTGGGCCTCTACAACCTCGTCTCCGGAATCGGGCTGCTGGTCGCCTCGATCCTGGCGGGACAGATCTGGGAGCGTGTCTCCCCGCAGGCGGCTCTCCTCACCGGCGCGGCGCTGGCCTCTGCCGCGGCGCTCATCCTCGCTGCCGCCTTCCAACCTGCCAGGCCAGCGCCCGTCGCCTAGGCCGCAGACCCTTACCCGCGTTGTCGGAGGTGGACACCTTCGCAAGAGGAGGGACTCATGCGCGTGAAGCACGGCCGGGTGATCCTGCTCGACTACAGCGTCAAGGTGAACACCGGGCAGGTGGTCGAGGCCAGCACCGGCAAAAGTCCCATCGAATACCTGCACGGCTCGGGGCAGATTTTGCCGGCGCTCGAGCGCGCGCTGGAGGGCTTGGGCGAAGGCGACCAGGCCGCCTTCAGCATCGCCGCCGAGGACGCCTACGGCGAGCGCAAGGACGACAACCTGGTCTCGCTGCCGAGGACCCTCTTCCCCGCGGAGGTGAAGCTGAAGGAGGGCCTGTGTCTCTACGCGAAAGCGTCGGGCGGGCAGAGCTATCCGATCACGGTCAAGGAGATCCGCGAGGACATGGTGCTGGTGGACCTGAACCATCCGCTGGCGGGAGAGCGGCTCTACTTCGAGGTGAAGATCTGCGGAGTGCGTCCCGCGGGCAACCAGGAGATCTTCTCGGGCAAGGCTGCCGAAGCCGAGATGGTCTAGAGGCGCTCGAGCCAGCGCGCCGACTCAAGCGCGCGGCCGGGCGGCGCATCCCTGCCGAGCGCGGTGAAGGCTGCGCGCGCGGTGGTGGCGTCGCCCAGATGCCAGGCAGCGATGCCGCGCATCCGCAGCGCCTCCTGCAAGAAGAGCGGGCCGGGCAGGTCGCGGGAGAGCGCGCTCGCCACATACTTGAGGCACTCAGCCCAGGCCCCGCGGTTCTGCAGCTGCTTTGCGATCAGATAGGCGGCGAGCCCGTCGCGCGGGCGGGAGAGATCGAGATCGCGCAGCTCGAGGAGGACTTCCGGCGCGGTGTTGCCGTCGGCGAGGAGCGGGCGCAGCGCCGGCCACGACTGCGGATCGCCCAAGGCCCGTAGCCGGATCTGCAGCGCGCGCACCGCACCTTCCGACTGCGGAAGCTGCGCGGCCTCCTGGTAGCGCGAGGCAGCCAGAGGCACCTCGCCCAGCTTCCAGGCGGCGTCGCCCGATTCGGTGAGCAGCTGCGCGCGCAGCGGCCGCGAGAGCTTGGGATGCGCGAGCGCCTTCGCCTCCGTCGCTGCCGCTGCCGCAAAGTCCTTGGCCGCGATCTGCGATCGCCGCAGCGAGACCAGCAGCGCCGGATCGTCCGGCTCGAGCGCGGTGCAGCGGGACCAGAGCGCCGCCGCCGTCGCCGGGTCGCGCTCCGCCGAGGCCAGGCGCTGCAGCTCGGCCACCTCGTGCGCGCACCGCTTGTGGACGATGGCGGGCGCGGAGAACCGCTGCGCGGCCAGCTCCACCGCGCGCGGCGGCTCGGGCAGCGCGTCGAGGAACCTGGCGTGCTCTGCCGAGAGCTGCGCGAGGTCGAGCTGCGTCCGCCCCGCGTAGAGGTCGCGCACGAACCCCGGGCCCCGCGTCTCCCAGAGCCAGCGCACGAACGAGCCCGCCGCCGTGTACGCGCGGGCTCCCGACTCCGCGTAGAAGAGCCCGGGCCGGAAGAGGCGGGCGAGGTCGGGCATGCGCTTCAGCTCGCGCAGCGCCCGGGTCTCCTCGTGCAGCGTAAACTCGCCCGGCGGCCAGTCGCCCGCCACCGCCATGCCCTCGGTGAGCGCCATCTGCGGAACCAGTCCGCCCGGCACGCCCCATGGTCCGCCCGCGATGCCGGCGCCCAGCGCGTGCACCAGCTCGTGGCGCAGGATGGGATGGGGCGCGGGCGCGTCGTTGGTGTGGATCTGCCGCAGCCACGGCTTGGTGAAGCTGGTCTCCGCGGCGCCGATGAGCCGCTGCTTCTCCTCGGCGGAGCGGTAGAGCCAGACCTCGATCCGGGCGGCGGGCGGCGCGATGCCGAGGAACTGCGCCACCGCGCGCAGATCGGTCTCGGCATCGCGGGCGAGCAGGGTGCGCTCGCCTTCGCTCTTCTCTCGGGGGAAGTGCAGGACGAGGTGCGCCGTCTCGAGCCTGCCGCCCAGCTCCGCGTCGAGCTGCGAGAGGCTCGCCTTCCAGTGGAGCTGCTCCGCCTGCAGCGACATCCACAGGGCGGCGGCGCCGCTCGCAAGCACGACCAGCGCGCCGCGACGCCTCGGACGCGGCGGACCCGCGAGCAGCGCGATGCCCGCGCAGGCGCCCGCGTAGAGCAGGGTGCCGGTGCGGAAGAGCCAGAGCGCGCGGCTGGCGCGGATGGCCTCGTCGTAGATGGGCCCCGGATACATTCCGCCCAGGTGGTGGAAGGCGAAGACTTGCGGGCCGCGCAAAACCGGCCAGAGCGCGACGGCGAGGCTGCCGAAAAAGAGCAAGGCGTAGAGGAACCCCGCGCGCCGCCGCGCAAGGAAGCCGCAAGCGACGCCAAGCGTGGCCGAGAGCAGCGCCGAAGGGACGGCGATGGCGAGGTAGAGCACGAAGCCCGCGGCGGGATCGCAGGAGGGACGGCGCACTCCGTTGAGCAGGATGATGACGAGCGGAAGCAGAAGCGCCCAGAGCCCGAACCAGAGCGCGCGGCCGAGGGCCCGCGTCGAGGATTCCGTCTCGACCCGCGCGGCGGCGATGCCCGGCGCCGCGCCGAAGAGGCCGGCGGCCAGCGCCACCAGCTCGCTCAGCTCGTAGCCGAGGTGGTCGGCCAGGGGGAGGAAGCAGGCCACGATGGCGAGCGCCGCCAGCAGGGCCAGGTAGAGCCGCGGCCCGCGCCTTGCCCACAAGCTGCCCGTCCTGTCAGACTGCCCGGCGATGGCGACTCCCAATCCTGAGGATCTCCGCTCCAGCTACCGCGCTCCTTTGCGGCTGAAGGTGGACTACGAGCGGATGAACTCGTTCTTCGCGGACTATACGAAGAACCTCTCCAAGGGGGGGACCTTCATCAAGACCGAGCGTCCGTTCGCCGTTGGCACCCGCTGCCACTTCTCCTTCACCCTGCCGGCGCTGTCGGAGCCGCTCCTGCTCGAGGGCGAGGTCGCGAGGACGGTGGCAAAAGGGGCGGCGCCGGGCGAGGAGGCGGGGATGGGGGTGAAGTTCATCTTCCGCGACGAGGTCGCGCAGAAGGAGTTCGCCGACCTGGTCGAGAGGATGATGGAAGAGAGCCTCGGACCGGACGCTGCGCGCGCCCTGCTCGGACGCTGAGTCCAAATCATCCGCATTTAAATCTCACCACGGAGGCACGGAGGGCACGGAGGGTTTTTGGTTGGGGCATCAGCGGCGCCGGTGCTGGGGGCGGCGTGGGTCT
>JANXXR010000280.1 GCA_025350525.1 Deltaproteobacteria bacterium | reverse complement strand
TAGCCGATCGGTTCGAGCAGCCTGCGGTTGTTGAACCAGTCGACCCATTCGAGCGTGGCGTACTCGACCGCGTCGAAGTTGCGCCAGGGGCCGCGCCGGTAGATGACCTCCGTCTTGAAAAGGCCGATGACCGTCTCGGCGAGGGCGTTGTCGTAGGAGTCGCCGACGCTGCCGACGGAGCGCTCGATGCCCGCCTCGGCGAGACGCTCTGTGTAGCGGATCGACAGGTATGCGAGCGAGGACTACCAGCGCGCGCTCGAGGAGCACGGCATCGTGTGCAGCATGAGCAGGCGTGGCAACTGCCTCGACAACGCCGTTCTGGAGAGCTGGAACAAGACACTCAAGGCCGAGCTGGGCGATCACTTCGAGAGCCCGGCGGACGCGAAAACCAAGCTCTTCGATTACATCGAGGTCTTCTACAATCAGCAGCGCAGGCACTCGACTCTGGGGTATCTAGGTCCCGCGGCTTTCGAGCGCGCAGCGGTGAAGCTGGTGGTGATGCAGGTGGCGTAGTCCAACTGTCCACCAAATCGGGTCAACTCCAGCGCGCACCTTCGCCTTCCTAAGGTTTACGCAGCAGACCGCATGTTGGCCCGCACGGCCGCGCGCTGATTCGCCCATGGCAAATTGCGCACAATGGGTAGTAACTCGCGTGTTCTTCGGACGAGCCGCGTTGACAACGTCATGGGCGGGTGGGACGGTCGCGCGTTTCGTCGACCCAAGAAGCCGAGGTAGCCCATGCACTCGTTGAGTCGGAAGGTGACCTTCGCATTGGTGGCTCTGCTTGCTCTCCCCTTCGCGGCGGGCGCCTGGGAGCGAGGCCGCGTGAGGACCTTCGCCGTCCTTCCCGCCGGGTCGTCCGGTCCGGAGGGAATGGAGGTCGGGGCCGACGGAAGGGTCTACGTCACCACCTTCGGGTTCACCTCGACCGGAGCCGAGGCCGGACCCGGCAAGCTGTTCGTCTTCCAGCCCGACGGCCGTCTCGAGCGGAAGGTCTCGATCGCCGGCTCGAGCGCGCACCTGCTCGGGTTGCGCTTCCATCCTGTGACCGGAGCGCTCCTGGTCATCGACTTCGGCAACGCCAGGGTCCTTCGCGTCGATCCGCGCACCGGCGCCTCCACCGTCTTCATGACCCTTCCCGCGCTTCCGCACACCGGTCTGGGCGCAGGTCTCAACGACATCACCTTCGACAAGAAGGGCTTCGTCTACGTGTCCGACTCGTTCCAGGGCATCGTCTGGAAGACCGGCGCAGCGGGCGGCGTGGCGACCCCCTGGGTGGACAGCCCCCTGCTGCTCCCCAACGGCGTTCCGCCCTTTGGAGCCAACGGCCTGCGCTTCAACAAGCATGAGACCGACCTCTTCGTCGCCAACACCGCCAACGACACCATCGTCCGGGTTCCCGTCGAGAGCGGCGGCGTTGCGGGGGCGCCGGTCGTGTTCACCAACAGCATCAACGGCGCCGACGGCCTGCTCATCGACGACGACGACAACCTCTGGGTCGCGGCCAACCAGGCTGACGAGATCGTGGTGGTCGATCCGCAGGGCCGCGCCATCGCGAAGCTCGGCGACTTCGACGGCGTCACCGGGGGAGGCCAGCCGGTTCACCTGCTCTTCCCCGCCAGCATCCGCTTCAGCGGCGACGACCTGTTGGTGACGAACCTCGCGCTCAACACCAACCTGTTCGGGTTCCTCACGGTGGACACCGCTTGGTCCGCGCAGGTCTCGCGCTACACGGTGGCGAAGATTCGGGTCCGCACTCCGTCTACGGGAGGCGCGGACGGCGACGGAAGGGACGGCGATTAACCCTTCGGGGAAGAGCGCGACCGAGACGCGAAATCAACGCAACCGATTTGGTCGTTGCATACCTCCGCGGCGTTGCGCGTTGATCACTTTGCTTGCTGTCGCGGAAGCATCACGGAATTCGAGTCTGAGCGTCTCCCTCAGTTTGATTCTAGGTTGGACGGCTCGTTATCGACTGGGGTAGCGGAGCGCGCGCTTTGGTCCAGCGCGCCGACAACCAGGACAAACCAGTCATCGAGCTACGAAAGCACCGCATAGGCCCGGACCTTCCGGGCTTCACTCATTTCAAGTGCGCTCTCAACGAGGTGGAGGCCTTGTACGCATCTTGGGTGGAGGCAAACGCGGCAGCAATTCGACTCGCCGGAAGCATTCGCCGCCGCTGGCGCAATAGCCGCGGAGACCTGGCTTGCTATCGACGAAGGCTTGCGAGATACCGGGCACCGAAGTTTCAGAGCAGGGGGAAATCATGCATGCCTTTGCGTTGGCCGCGCTTTTCGCCGCCGTGCTCGCCGCGCAGGAGCAGAAAGGCCCTCTGGGAGCGCCGCCTGCATCGAGCGCCGCGGGACCACTCAAGCCCTTCGGCGCGACGGAGAGCAGCCCGGCCGCAACCCACGACGTGCGCGCCGGCGTCGATGCGCTGCTCGGAACTCGCGAGGCCATCTCGCCGGAACAGTGGCGCAAGCTCGGCCCGGCCGTGTTGCCCGTCCTCGAGGAGATCGTCGAGGACCCGAAAGCCCTGTCGACCCGCCGCGCGCGCGCTTTGGAGGGAATGGTCGCGCTCCGCAGCCCGCACGCGCCCGCCCTCTTGTCGCGACTTGCGCAGTCGGATTCCGAGCCGTTCCTGGTCCGGCTTGCGGCCATGCGCGGTGCCGGCCGTGCACTCACGCCTGCGCGGCAGGTGGTGGCCCTCAGGCCCGCGCTGGAAAAGGCGACCGACGTGCGCCTGCGCGCTGCCGCCGCCGATGTCCTCTCGCACCATCGGGCTGGTTGCGCGGCGGTGCGCGATCAGGTGAAGCGCGAGGCCGCCGAAGCCGGGGAGCATTTCGAGCCGGCCCTTCGCCGCTGCGGATCCAGGTAAGGCGCGCGATGAGACTGCTGACCATCCTCGCCGCGCTCGCCCTGCTTTCGTGCGGGTCGAACCCGACGAATCCGTGCGCAGGCTGCGCGGGCTGCTGCGCCGCCGGGGCCTGCCAACCCGGCACCACCAGCGCCGCTTGCGGATCGGGAGGAGGCACTTGCTCCGCGTGCACGGGCGGCCAGACCTGCCATTCAGGACAGTGCGCCTCGGTCTCGCCGGTCGCCGACAAATGCGCCGCCGATCCCGACTGCGGCGGCTCGGGCTTCGTCTGCGCCGCGAACGTCCCCGGCGGAGGGTATTGCACCAAGGACTGCGCTGCGAGCGCAACGGCCTGCCCCTCGAATGCAGCGTGCGTCGCGGTGGGCTCGACGGTCAAGCTCTGCATCAAGAGTTGTTCCGCCAACCTCGATTGCCGAGTCGAGCAACTCTGCTTCGCGTCCGCAAACGCTGGCCTTTGCCTGCCCAAATGCACGCGCGACGCAGACTGCGACTCGGCCAACTGCAACGTCGCGAGCGGCATCTGCGGAGCGTCGCGCGTCGGCAATGGCTGCGCCACGGATTCCGACTGCGGCGACAAGCCGGCCTTCTGCGATGTCGCGGCGACGGGCGGCTATTGCTCGCTGCCTTGCGGCGGCGATCCAAACACCACCGCGCCCTGCCCTGGCGGCAGCAACTGCGCCTCGGTTGGCGGCGGCACCTCGGCGTGTCTCAAGGCGTGTACGGGCAACACCGATTGCCGCAGCGGCCAGCTCTGCGCCGACACCGGCGGCGGCTTGCTATCCTGCGCACCGAAATGCAATTCGAACCTGGACTGCGGCGCGGCGCTCAAGTGCAACGTCGCCACCGGCTCCTGCGTCCCGAGTGGCCCGGCCGCAGGCCAGCTCGGCGGAGCTTGCGCCGCAGGCACGGACTGTCCTCTTGGCACGGGCGCGCTGTGCGCCACAAATTATCCACACGGATATTGCACGATCGATTGCACGACTGGCGGCCAGAGCGTCTGCGGCGCAGGCGGCACCTGCGTCAGCTTCGGGTCGACTTCTGACTGCCTGAGCAATTGCAAGACGCGGCAAGACTGCCGTGCGGGCTATGCCTGCTACGCTCTCGGCGCGCCCTTCGGCTCCGTCTGCACGCCTGCCTGCGTCTCGAACGCCGACTGCTCGACTACCCAGGTCTGCGACAGCACCAGCGGCCTTTGCGTCACGCCCTCGGCCGGCACGTCGTCGGTCTCGACCATCGACCTGACCGCCGGTGGACCGGTCGCCGTCCACACCAACACGCTCTCGGCGCCGCTCACGGTGACCGTGCCCGCCGACGCGGTCTCGGTATCCTTCGTTGGGCAGTCCGCGGATCTGACGGCTCGCATCGTCGTCTACCGGATCGTTTCACCGGACGGCCAGATCTACGATTACGCCACTCCGGGCTCGCCGATGCGCGTGCTGCCTCCGAATGGACCGGGCGCCTTCGCGGTCGTCGCGCCGAATTCGCCGAGCGCTCCGTTCACGCCAGGCTCGTGGACGATTTTTCTTCTCGCCAACAAGGAGACGACGGCCACCGTCCAGGCCTTGATCAAGAAGAGCACCCAGTCGCCGCTCGCGAGCGGAAGCATCGATCTCAACCTCTTCTTCGCCGGAATGCCGGGCGTCTCGGCGGCGACCGCGCCCACCGACGCAAACTTCAAGGTCATCTTCGACAATGTGAAGAGCACCTGGTCGCAGATCGGGATTGGTATCGGCACCGTGACCTATCACGACATCACCGGTGCCGATTTGACCCGCTTCCAAGACCTTCAAGAGAGCGAACTGGGCGCGCTGATGCAGCGGTCACTGACCTCGGGCGCCAACGACAACGCCCTCAACGTATTCTTCGTGCACAGCATCTCAGGCGGCACGTTGGCCGGCTACATCATCCTCGGCGTCAGCGCGGGCATCCCCGGTGTCCCGATACGAGGCACGACCGGCAGCGGGCTCGCCGTCACCACCGCCGACTTTCCCAGCGGCCTCGCCGACATCGCCGACACCTGGGTCCACGAAGGCAACCACTGGCTCGGACTCTTCCACACCAGCGAGAGCGGGGGTACCGCCTTCGACCCACTGCCCGACACGCCCGAGTGCCACGCCTCGTCCAACGACACCGACGGCGACCACATCATGCAGCCGGCGGAGTGCGTGAACCTCGACGCCGGCAACGTGATGTTCTGGACCTCGACCGCGTCCATCCCACACTCGCACTTGTCGGCGAATCAGCAGTTCGTCTTGCTCCGCAATCCAGCGGTGCACTGACTCGTCGGAGGCGGCATCGCGCCGCCTGAGGTGCAACCACTGCGGGGTGGCGGTCGGGGCGCGCCTCCGCCGGAGGAGCCGCGGTGCTCGCGCTGCGGCGGCCGGGTTGCTCGAGGGGCGGGGCGCTGCAAGCAATGCGACGCGCCGCTCTGAGTTCCTGCTCAGTTTCGTATCGCGGTACTGCAAGACCGAAGTGCGCGAGAGCAAACGACGGCTGACGCCGCGTCCCTTGACTCCTCGAACAGCGCAGCGTAGGCCGGCCCCTTGGAGCGAAACCGTTTCTCGCATGAGAGCGGCGAACCGTTTCGCTCGAGTGAACGATTCGGAAAGCCGCGGTGCGAGGGGCGCTCCAGGAAAAGGGGACATTCATGCGAATCATGAAATCGACCCAGGCGGCCAAGAACAGCGACGTCCTCCGCTAGGGGACGCCACATGGACTCCGCCACGCTGCACGAGCCCCGCTGGCGGCCGGTCGCCGAGGACGTCTTCTCCCCTGCGGCGACCGCGTGCGGCGATCACCGCATCGCTCTCTTCTTGCGCGATGCGCACGGCGAGTTGCTCTGCCGCTTTCGCGAGGATCGCGAGTGGAGCACGCTGCGAACGCTGGGCATCCCGGGAGCGCCCATCGGCGGCGCGCGATCGCTCTTGCCGGCGGACTGGCCCATCGCGGCGTGCGCCACCGGGCGCGACCAGATCCACCTCCTCGCCCGCAGCCCCGAGGGCGAGCTCCTGCATGGGACGCTGCACGGCGACGACTGGGATGGATTCGAGTGCGTCGGCGCCCCCGCGGCGCTGGTGGGGGGAATCCCCGTTCCGATGGGTCTCGCGAGCGCGCCAACCGCGTGCAGCCGCGCTCCCGGGCGCATGGACGTGTTCGCGGTCGGCGCCGCGGGCGCTCTGTTGCACAGCACCTGGGAGGGGCAAGGCTTCGGCGAGTTCGAGTCGCTCGGCGGCGTTCCCGCCGGCGGCGGAAGCGACGCCACTGCGCCTATCGCCGGCCCCATCTCCGCGTTCAGCTGCGGCCCCAAGGCGATGGGAGTGGTCGCGCGCGGCTCCGGCGGGGACCTGCTCCTCAAGTGGTGGAACGGCGCCAGCTGGACCGCCTTCGTTTCGCTGGGCGCTCCGCAAGAGCGCGACTCCGTCTACCCGGCCGTGCTCCGCGCCGTTCCCCTCTCCGGATCTCCGGCGGCCGCGGGCGGAGGCAGCACGCGCCTCGACGTGGTGGCGCGCGGTCCCGGGGGCGACCTTCTCCACAAATGGTGGGACGGGAAGATTTGGAGTGCGTTTCAATCGCTCGGACTGCCCCATCCGGGCTCGCCGCCTGCACCTGCGCCCTTTTCCGGCGCCTCTCTCGCCTGCGTCTGGGGGAGGTACCGGCTCGACGTGTTCGCGCGCGCTGCGGACGGAAAACTCTACAACGCCTTCTGGGACGGAAGTTGGGACCATTCCCGGCCAACGTCCCAGTCGAGCGATGGGCGCATTTGACGAGCGAGATCGAGTCAATGCGCTCTTTGACTCAGTGTGCATTGACAAACGATTTGCCCAGGAGCCATGCGTCGCCTGCCGAAAGGTGCACCGCCCGTCCGGGCGGCGCGACGTGCGTGCGGCGGGAGACTTCGCCGCAACCGAGCGCGAGCGATCCAGAGAGCGCGAGCGATCGGTACAAGGAGGAAGCATGTCCGGAAACAAGTGGAAGGAGAGCGGCGGCACGTGGCAAGAGGACCACACCCTGCTGAGCGAGGAGGAGCTCGCGAAATGCGGCCGCGCGTACGAGATCGACGACCCGTCGCCGATCCCGACGCGGCTGATCTCGAACGGCGAGTACATGCCGATCCCGCAGTCGGACGCGCAGAAGCAGGTCGCCGCCGAGATCGACGCCATCGCGGAGACCGCTTCGAAGAAGCTGGGCGTCAGCCGGCGCAAGTTCCTCGGGACTTCGGGCGGGACCGCCGCGGCGTTCATGGCGATGAACAAGGTGTTCGGAAACTTTTTCAAGGTGGACGAGGCCGAGCTCTTCGAGTCGGGCGCTGCCGCAGCCAACGGCCTTCCCAAGGACGTGATGGTCGTCGATGACCAGCTGCACATGGTCCGCGGCACCTCCGCCGGCGCACCGGCGCTGCGCGCCATCGCACAGGGCTATACGACGCCGGGGTTCAGCTCGAATCCATTCAACCCCGACGGCTTCCTCGACGAGCACGGCAGCCCGTGGGGCGTCTGGAACCCGGCGCTGGTAGGTCTGCCGCTCGAACACGACACCTTCAACATCGTGAACTTCATCAAGCAGGTGTTCCTCGACAGCCAGGTCACGGTGGGCCTGATCAGCAACGTGACTGCGTTCGTCGCCGGGCCCAGCGGGATCAACCCCGGTGGGCCCTCCCTCGACGTCAATGATGCGCGCACCGGCGAGATCCTCACCGCCCGCCAGACCGCGGCGGCCCGCGACTTCATCAACGGGATCGCCGGCTCGCGGCGCGCCATGGCGCATGGCCTCCTCTACCCCGGCAAAGGAAACCTCGACTACATCCAGTACCAGGCCGAAAACCATCAACCCGACGCCTGGAAGGGCTACTGCATCTCCAACGCCGCCAAAGTGGACAGCGGGCCGATGAAGCCCTGGAGGCAAGACGATCCCGACGTCGCCTACCCCACCTACGAGCGGATCCTGAAGTTGTTGCCCGCGGCGCGCAAGAACGGCTTCCACGGGTTCAACAACATCTGCGTGCACAAGGGCCTCTTCCACGGCCTGCCGCCGACTCCGGAGAACGGGCATCCTTCCGACCTCCCCCAGGCGTGCAGGGACTGGCCCCAGCTCAACTTCGTCACCTACCACTCCTGCATCCAGGACACCTTCTTCGACTACTTCGCCTGGCAGGCGATCAAGGCGGCGGAGAGCGGCGCACCGGGTTCCATCCTCCACGGCGTGCCCGACATCCCGTTCACCACGCTGTACGCGGTACTCACCGGCCGGTTCAAGAACTCGTTTGCCGAGATCGGGACCACCTTCGCCTCCTCGGTGGTGACCTTCCCGACGGTGACCGCGCACATCCTCGGGCAGCTGCTCAAGTTCAAGGGCCAAAACCAGATCCTCTTCGGCTCGGATTCGACCTGGTACGGCGCTCCGCAATGGCAGCTCGAAGCGCTCTGGCGCTTCCAGATCCCCGAGCGGATCAGCGACAAGTGGGGATACCCCGAACTGACCAAGTCGGCGAAGCGGCACATCCTCGGGCTCAACGCGGCGCGGATCTACGGCCTTCCGGTCGGCACGGTGCGCACCAACGACGACGGCGACTTCGGCTTCGGCGGCAGCGAGGGCGAAGGGAAGTACCGACCGGTGCCAGCCGACTTCGAGCAACGCATCCCGGCTGACCTGAAAGTGCTGTTGGAGTTCCCGCCCAACCCGCCGAATCTCCTTCCTGACAACCTCTCCAAGATGAAGGACCGCTACCTGGCGCTCGGGGTGGAGCCGACCAACACTCGGTACGGGTGGGTCCGCACCCAACTGTGATCGATCGGCGGGAGCGGCGGCGTGCGGCCGGACGGACTTGGCCTGCTCTCCTCCGCTCCTGCCGCGCCAAGCTTAACCTGAAAACAGGCAAGGAGGGACGATCATGCACTTGAACCAGGCATCGTTTGGACGCCGAAAGTTCCTTTGGATCGTCCGCGCCGCTCTTGCGGTCGTCGCGGTTGCGGGCCCCGCGGTGCTCGCCGGCGAGGAGAGCCACGGAAAGGAGAAGTGGGTCGCCTCCTGGGCCGCATCGGCGCACGGGCCGTACCCGTCGGGAAACGCGGTGGCACAGCCCAATCTCGCCTTTGCCTTCGGATCCCCGACGATTGGCGCGAGCGATCAGACGTTCCGGCTCGTCCTGCGGCCCGACCTCTGGGGCAAAACCTTCCGGTTCCGCTTCTCGAATGCCTTCGGGGTGCAGCCGCTCACCATCGACGACATCTTCGTGGGGCTGCAGGAGAGCGCCGGCGCCATCGTTCAGGACAGCAACCGCCCGGTCACCTTCGGCCGCCGCGGCAGCGTAACCATCCCGGCCGGGCAGCTTGCGTACAGCGACGCCGTCGACCTCGACTACGTGAGCGATGAGGCCAGATTTTACCTCGAAGGAAAGAAGATGGCCGTGAGCTTCCACGTCGTTGGGCAAAGCGGCCTGATGACCTGGCACGCCAAGTCGCTGCAGACCTCCTACGTCACCAAGCCCGGAACCGGGTCACACGGCGCCGACGAGGGTGACGAGGCGTTCCCCAACTCGACGACCTCTTGGTACTTCCTCGACGCGGTCGAGGTGATGGCGCCAGCCGACACACTCCTCGTGGTGGCCTTCGGCGATTCGATTACCGACGGAACTGCCTCCACGCTCAACGGCGACGACCGGTGGCCGAACGATCTGTCGCGCCGACTGCACGCCGCGTACGGGAGCCACGTCTCCGTCGTCGACGAGGGCATCGGCGGGAACCGCATCCTCACGCCCGTCTCCTACACGCCGCAAACGCCGTTTTCCGGCGGCCCGAACGCGCTCAGCCGACTCGAGCGCGACGTCTTCAGCCTGGCGGGTGTTGGCGCCGTCGTCTGGCTGGAGGGCATCAATGACCTGAGCGCCGGAAACACGGCGGACGACGTCATCGCGGGAATCCAGCAGGGAGCGCAGCTCATCCACGCGCGCGGCCTCAAGCTCATCCAGGGGACGATCACCTCGGCCCTCGGCAACAACACGGTGAACCCCGCGTTGGACGTCGACCGCGACAACCGCCGGAAGGCGGTGAATGCCTTCATCCGAGGCGCGGGTATCTTCGAGAGTACGGCGGACATGGACGCGGCGACGGTCAACTCCACGACGGGCATGATGCAGGACGAGTTCCTGGTGAACAGCACGCTCGGGACCATCGACCACCTGCACCCCAACCGAGCGGGTTACCTCGCCATGGCGAAGACGGTCGACATCCGCGTGCTCGCTCCGGTGCGCCGCGGGCACGACGACGACTGAGACCGGCGTGAAGCTGGTCTGCCGCGGCTTGAAATGCGCAGTCCGACAAGGCAGCAGATTGGCCCGCGAGGCCGGGCGAGCACTTGGAAAGCAAAGGCGTCCCTGACTTGAGGAGTTCCCATGAAGACAATCCGCAATGCAGTCCTGATGGTGTTCCTTGCTCTCGCCGCTCGTGCAGACGAGGGGACGCGGCTGCGCGCCCACTTGGTCGGAACGGAGGAGACGCCGGCCATCTTCACCGCCGGGAGCGGCGTGTTCACCGCGCGCGTGATCGACAATGAGACGCGGATCGAGTTTACGCTCACCTACGAAAACCTCACCGCGCCGCCCTTGGCGGCACACGTCCACTTTGGACAGCGCAATGTAGCCGGCGGCGTGAGCTTCTTCTTCTGCGGCGGTGGCGGGAAGTCGCCTTGCCCGGCCAGCACCTCGGGCACCATCACCGGGACCGTCGTCGCAGCGAACGTCGTCGGACCGGCCGGACAAGGGATCAATCCCGGCGATCTCGCTGCGATCCTGGAGATGATCCGCGCCGGGTTCGGCTACGCGAATATGCACACGCCGCTGCACCCAGGCGGGGAGATCCGCGGCCAGATCAAGGTGTTTGGCGGCGACGACTGATGCCGTCTGAGAAGTCCGTACCAGGAGGACTGTCCTTTCCGAAATCCATCCTTGCGCCAAGCCCGCGGATCCTTCGCGTCTGCTGGAGAGGACAAGGACGATCAGATAGCGCATCGTGCCGACTTGAATTTACCCCTGACCTGAGCCTCAAGGTGGCTATTTCATAATCCGGATCGCCGTCTCAAGCACGATGTCGTGGCCGTCCCTGAACTGCGCGCGTACATTCTCCAGGGTCAACGGCACGCGGACGTCGGGCACGATGCCGCCTTCCATCCGCCAGTCGCTGTCGACCTGCACCTGACCGTGTTCGTCGACGGACCTTCCGTTCGGGTACTCGACGGTGAGTCCTGCCGGCATTTTCACCTCGGCGCCGGAGATGCCGAACGAGCCGTAGGTGCCGTGGAAACCGACGACGTGACCGCCGGGCAACTGGCGAGCGACGAGGCCGAAGCCTTCGCCGGAGCTCACGCAGGTCTCATCGACGAGCACGGCAACGGGCCCGGCAATGCGCGGTTCCCGCGGCTCCGTCCACTGCGTGCCGATCGGTTCGACCTCAAACTGCTGCGTCTTCGCGCGATAGAGCGTCACGCCTTCGTAGAAGTAGCGCCGATCGACGAAGTACCCCATCACCGATGGCACCAGCTTGTCCGCTCCCCCGAAGTTGCCGCGGACATCGATGATCACCCGGTGCACACCGGCGCTTGCGAACCGCTCGATCGCCTGCCGCGCGACGCGCTCCGGCAACAACTGCGGGAGTGTCGGGAGCTCGGCACGGATCTTCAGGTAGCCGATGCCCTCCGGCAGCACGCGGACCTCGATGTTGCGGGCGGCCAGACTGAACTGGTGCCTCTGTCCTGCGCGCTTCAGCGGCTCGAAGTCGTCATTCACCGCGCGAAGCGTGACCACGTGGGTGGCGGTCTCGTCCAGATTCCGAAACACGACCGTGGCCTGGGTGCCGACGGGGGCGCGCGCGAGGAGCCTGAGTCTCGCGAGACGCAAACCCTCCGCGGTCGCCGGCGGACTCGCGTTCCACAATTCCGGCGTGCGCGCGACGGCCTCGTCGATCGGAACGCCGTTCCAGCTCAAGAGGGTCGCGCCCCATCGCATGCCTTGCGACGCGGCAGGTCCATTTTCGATCAACACGTGCGCAACCGTCCGGCCGTCGTCGAGGTGGATGAGCGCGAAACCGTAGCCGCCCTGGGTAGCAGCGACGCGCTGGGTATCGGCTCCGGCGAGACCCACGTGAGCGTCATGCAGGGACCACAGGTACTCGCGCAGCGCCCTGGAATACCCGTCGCGGTCATGGTTGGCTGCCGCCGCGGCAATCTTCGGCGCCGTGGCACCGTGCAGCGCTCGCCAGTCGGTCCGCTTCCACTCCCCCATGGCGTAGGCACGCGAGAGATGTCCATGCAGCTCCTCGAACGCCTCCGACCAGGCGAGCCTGGAGAAGTCTTGGGTCTCCGCCTCGTCGAACAGCTCGCGATAGGGCGCGTTGGACAGCGGATCGAAGATCGCGATGAATGCGGCGTTGAGTACGACCAAGAGCGCGACGACGAGCGTGAGGATCCAGCGTAGCCCGACCATGAGCCAGCTCCGGGCGCGGTGAGTGTGGCCCAGCTGCCAACCGGATCGGCGGAAACTGATCACAGCCACGACTGTGGCGGCGAGCGCGATCGGGATCATCTCGCGTCGGTGTCGGCCGGTAGCGTACGCTGCCACGACGAGCAGGCCGCAGACGATTGCCGTTGCGCGCCACAGCGTTCGACCCGGGCGTCGCCACGCCGCCACGAGCAGAACGCCCGCCAAGGCAGAGATCGAAAGGAGCAGCTCCCCGAGGGTCATCCGAGAACGACGATCTCACTCGACGACCTCACGAGAAACACGCGGGCCGACTTTGACTCAACAACCTGTCTTTCGGGACGCATGCTTCGAGCCTAACCACCCCGCGTGGAGTCTGTCGAGCGGAACGCAGTTCGTTGAGCAGGGCCGCCATCGCCGGCAAATCCCCCTGCGTCCCGTTTCCGGCCACCGTTCGCAGGATCCCGTCCGGTCCGATCTTCCGGACCCCTGGACTCGGGTGAGGTCAAGTCGATGGCTGAGTTGGCAAAGCCTGGGCGCCGCGGGAACAGCTCTACTCCGACGCAATGGATCGCTTCGTCATACTCGCCAACGACTCCCTCGCCAGGACGTCAGGCGTCGCCGCCGCACCGCTCGACGCGGAATCCGAGTTTCGCGTCCCACCGCGCGCATTCGTTACGGAGACGTTGTCGCTCACGGGACGCTCACCGATCCGCTGGCTGGCGGACATCGTCCGCGGCACGCGTGGAATGCGATCGCAGGTGTCGCGCTACTTCGCGTGGCTCTTGGAGATCAACGCCTCTCGCGTCGCGAGCGACATCAACAAACGCGTCGCGGAGAGCCGCCGCTGCTCGAGAAGGAAATCCGCGCCCGTCTGCGAGAAGTAGCCGCAGTTTCGAAGCGCGCGCTCGAGGCTGCACAACAGAGTGGCGCCGCTGGTAAATCCGCGGTCAAAGCCGAGCACTCTCAACTCAATTCGGGTCTCGCGTGCATCGACGCGACCTGAGATTTCGACCGACGCCACAAGCAACCAAAAAGCCGTCGGGCTGCATGCCGATGCGGGCAATTGCAGGTCGATGCAAAGCGATGTCAGGAGCAAAAGGAGGTCGAATGAGCCGGACGGGCCCGCTCAAAGCGCTGACAGCGACGACCCCGACCGCCGCGAAAAGCCGCGTCCGATCGGGGCCTTGAATGGAGCGGAACACCGGATTCGAACCGGCGACCTTCGCCTTGGCAAGGCCCGGACGAGGATGTGCACGGCGATGCAACGCGAGTCAGGCCAGCGGAATCCTTCGCGCTCCCTCCGCCGGCTGGCGAGGCAGTTTTGTCAGCCGATGCAGCGAAATGCAGCCCGTCTACTGACGCCGGACTGACGCCATTTGGAGAGCAGCCGGGCTTCCTGGCCGACATCTCCGATGACCGCTTGTTCACGATTGTGGAGATCGCTGCGCTCCTCAAGATCCGCAGGGCCGACGTGTACGAGGCCTGCGATAATGGGCGCCTCCGCTACGTGAAATTCGAGGGAGCCGTGCAGATCGAGGGCTGCGACCTGAAGGCTTGGGCTCTGACCGCAACACAATCTCCCCAACCATGACCAGAGAACACGCTCCAAAACCGCCGCAGGCTCCCGGACCCTGGCGAGTCCACTTCTTCCGGCGCCACTGGGAGGACGACTCGACGCAGGCAGTCCCGGCACGAGACTTCCTCGACACGTGCCCCACCAAAGCGAGCGCGATGATGATCGCGGTCGTTCGCGCCGTCGCCGACGCTCCGCCTCCCGCATTCAGCGGTGGCGGCTGGGAGGCCATGCACGGCAAGATGGGCGGGGTATACGAGGTGCGTGTCGACGGCGCGAACCGTCACCACTACAGGCTCTTCCGCCTTCTTGAGAGGGACGGCGATCAGCTCGGGCTTGGGGGGCCGAGCGTCGTCCTCGTCGCCGGCAAGGACAAGCCGTTCTAGACCAAGCTCTCCGAGCGAGAGTACGACGACGTCTCGGACCTGGTGCGGGAGTTCAAGCGCAGAAGTCCACGAAGCGTGCTGATCTGAGGCTAGCCTTCGCGGCGTGTGGAGGCACCACTCCGCGGTCCCGGGGTCTTCGTGAGCTCGACCCGAAGACCCACCGCGCGGGCCAGGTCGAAGCCGGTCTTCGTTTTCGCGCGCCCCATGGCCGTAACATATACGGTACGCTGTTCAGGGGCAACCGATCCAGACACAGGATCTTTGGCCCCCCATCTGCTCAGGTGAACCACCCTTCATGTTGGACGGCGAGCGACGTTGAGAAACAAGTGTCCCTCGTGCTCGCTCTCTTTTGGGCGCTATGCGCGCAGCCTTCAGGACTCGCGCTGCTCTGGCACTGGAGAACCCCGCGCTCCGGCAGCAGCTCGCCCTGCTCCGCCGTCGCTCAACGACCGCGATTCGGGATGCTCGACCGTGCCTTTTAGGTGTAGCTGTCCCGCTGGTGGTCGGGATGGCGAGAGACGCTCCACATCGTTCGTCCCGAGACCGTGATTCGCTGGCACCGGCAGGGCTCCCGCGCCTTCTGGACCTGGAAATCCCGACGCGAGCGCACCGGTCGGCCACCGGTGGGCTCGGAGCTTGCCGGTTTCGTCCGTACCATGGCGCGCGCGCCAATTCGCTTTGGGGCGCGCCCCGCATCCATGGCGAGCTACTCAAGCTCGGGTTCGAAGCGTCGCAGCGCACTGTTGCCCGGCTCATGCCACGTTCGGCCAACGACAGGATCCTCGTCGTTGATGATAGCCCCGATAACAGCGACACCATATCGATATAGGGCTGCCGAAAGTGAGTGGCTACGAGGTCGCGAGGGAGATTTGCAAGCAGCCAAGGGGGGCGACGGTATCGGCCTGATTGCGCTATCCGGTCACAGCCGGGCGGAAGACAAGCGCAAGGCGCTCGACTCGGGCTTCAATGCATATCTTTCCAAGCCGGTCGATCTCGACACTGTCACCAGGCTCTTGAATGAGCTCGAACAATTTCCTAGACACCGTACCCTACGATAGAGAAGTTTCCCGCTGGCGACACGGAATCCTGGCCTTTCAGGTTCCTTCCTTGTTCGCCCGCAGGATTTGCGCCCCGCTTTTGCCCGCGCTCGAACAGGCCGCTCTTGCGTTTTCAAATGCTCCCGCCGCGGTCGCCGGCTATGTAGTCAGCCATCTCCTGCCGTGCGTGCACGGCTGCGCGTGCAGAGCCGGGGAAGAGGAGTCCTGATGCGTGTACAGGATCTGATGACCAAGGGCGTCTACACCATCGCTCCGGATGCTACGGCGATCGCCGCGCTCAGCGAGATGCGGCGGCACCAGGTCCATCACCTCGTCGTGGTGGAGGCCCGGGACATCGTCGGCGTCATCTCCGAGCGCGACCTCGGCGGAAGGCGCCGCGGGGCCGATGCGGGGCGGACCGCGGGCGAGCTGATGACGCCGAAGCCGGTCACGGCGCCGCCGGACATGACCGTGCGGCGCGCGGCTAACCTGATGCGCGGGCGCTCCCTGAGCAGCCTGCCTGTCGTGCGCGACGGGAAGCTGGTCGGCATCCTCACCATCTCGGACCTGCTGGACGCCATCGGCCGCGGCGATCTGGGACGGTCGGAGCACGTGCTCAGCAACTTCCAGGGCCGCCGCTTCGTCGCGAGCCGCTGAAGGCGGCGCGCGGCGCTGGAGCCTCGTTCGTTCCGGAGAGAAGGTACCTCATGCAGGGCGATGATCAGGGGATGGAGGCGCCGAATCCGCGGGAGCTTCTGCGCAGCGATCACACGCGTCTCGAGGCGGTCTTCGAGGAACTGCTCGACGAGTTCGCCGACGGGCACCAGCGCGAGATACGTTCGACGTGGACCGAATTCGATAGAAGCGTTCTGGTGCACCTCGACACCGAGGAGCGCTTCATCCTGCCGCTGTTCGAGCAGGTCAATCCGGCGGAGGCGGCTGCGCTGCGGGCGGAGCACGCGCGCATCCGCAAGCTGCTCAGCGAGCTTGGCGTCGGCGTCGATTTGCACCTCGTCCAGCTGGATCTGGCGCGCGAGTTCACCGACTTCCTGCGCGCGCACGCGCGGCGCGAGGAGGTTCTGCTCTATCGCTGGGCTGCGAGCGAGCTGGACGCACCGGCGCGGGCGGCCGTCGCCCGAAAGCTTCTTCCCTCGCTGCCATCGCCTGACGCGTACGCGCCGCCCGGGCACAACGACCGTGGATAGGATCCAGCAACACGTCGGCGAGCTTGTGGAGCGGCTGTTTCCCGGCTCGGCGGTCGAGGCGCTCGAGCCGCTCGCGCCCGACACGGGCGGCGACGACACGCACAAGGTGACGGGCTACGGCCGACCGCTGCGCGTGACGGTGCGCGGACCGCAGGGGACGCCCCGCGTCCTGGTCTTTCGCACCGCCACCGCGAACATGTTCGGCCACGACCGGCGCAGCGACCGCGCCGGCGGCATCCTGCTTTCGTTCGACACCTTCAACGAGGTGCCTGACCACGTGCAAGCGCTGGACGTGGGCGCCATCCTGCCCGAGGGGCGGCTGCTCTCGCTGCGCGAGGGCGGCGAGTTCTACCTGCTCACCACCTTCGCGAACGGGCAGATCTACGCGGACCACCTGCGCCGCATCGCCGCCGAGGGCGTGGCGACTGACGGC
>JANXXR010000148.1 GCA_025350525.1 Deltaproteobacteria bacterium | reverse complement strand
AACCCGCGGCGCGCCGCGGGTACCAGGTACGGCGCGTTCGACATCGACTCCATTCCGCCCGCCACGATCACGTCGGCCTCACCGGCGCGGAACAGCGCGCGCGCCAGCATCGCGGCCTTGAGCCCCGAGCCGCACACCTTGTTCACGCCGGTGCACGGCACCGACGACGCGAGCCCCGCGAGGCGCGCCGCTTGCCGCGCCGGCGCCTGTCCGACGCCGCCCTGGAGGACATGACCCATGAAGACGGTCGCGACGTCTTCGGGTTTGATACCCGCCCGCTCGATCGCCGCCTTGATGGCGATGGCGCCCAGCCGCGGTGCAGGCAGGGCGGCGAGCGATCCCTGGAAAGATCCGACTGGCGTCCGGGCTGCTCCGACGATCACGACTTGTGTTCGCTCCATGGGCATCTCCGCTGTTAGGGCTGCGGACAGAGTCATAATCAGCTCGTTACTGTCAAGCAGCTGGAAAGGCTGGATGCTTCCCAGTTTGCGGTGGAACGTCGTTTCGCGTATTTCGCGCCGTCATGGCTTACGCGGGCGATGTGACGCAGACGGAGTTCGATCGGCTTCTCGACCAGCGCGGCGGTCCGGCCCTGGTCGTCCACGGCGGCGCCGGGACGCGCGTCGACGCCGACCCGGCGCCTTACTTCGAAGGCACGAGGCGCGCCGCCGAGGCCGGACTGCGCGTGCTGGCGCAGGGCGGATCCGCGCTCGACGCCGCCGTGGCCGCCGCGGTCTTTCTCGAGAACGATCCCAACTTCAACGCCGGCACCGGCGCGGCGCTCACCAGCGCGGGCGAGGTGGAGCTGGACGCCTCCTGCATGGACGGCACCACGCTGCGCGCCGGCGGGGTCGCCTGCGTGAAGACGGTGAAGAACCCCGTCCTGCTCGCCCGGCGCGTCTGCGACGACACGCCGCACGTGCTCATGTGCGCCACCGGCGCCGAGGCCTTCGCCCGCGAGTGCGGCATCCCCGAGGTCCCCAACGCGCTGATGGTGACCCAGCGTCAGCTCGAGCGCTGGCGCGAGCTGCACGCGCTGGCGCAGGTGGAAGGCGCGGACAGCGTGCGCAAGAAGATCGGCACCATCGGCGCCGTCGCCGTCGATGCGCGCGGCGGGGTGGCCGCCTGCACCTCGACGGGCGGCACCATGTACAAGCGGCCCGGCCGCGTCGGGGACACGCCCATCATCGGCGCCGGCACCTACGCTGACGACCACGAGGCCGCGGCCAGCTCGACCGGCCTGGGCGAGGCGATCCTGAAAGTCACCCTGGCCCGCGCCGCCTGCGTCAGAGTGCGCGAGGGCGCCTCTCCCCGCGAGGCCGCCGCCTTCGCGGTGGGCCTGCTCCGGGAGCGCGCTCAGGGCGAAGGCGGCGTCATCATCGCCGGGCCCGACGGGCGGCTGGGCTGGGCCTACAACACACCGCGGATGTCGCGGGCGATGATCCGCGCCGGCATGTCCAAGGCGCTGGCCGCGGTTTAGAGAGGCAAAGCAAATCTCACCGCGAAGGCGCGAAGACACGAAGGGTTCGATCGGAGCCGCAGCGGCGAGTCGGCTCGGTTTGGCGCGGTTGCCTCCCAACCACCCCCTTCGCGCCTTCGCGGTGCGCTTTTATTTTTTTCAACTAGGATGAGGCAGCGCCATGTCCAGACTGCAGAAAAAGCTGCTGCAAAAGGCGGGCGGCGCCATCGCCGACTTCGGGCTCATCGAGGGCGGGGATCGCATCCTGGTCGGCGTCTCGGGCGGCAAGGACTCCTTCACGCTGCTCCATCTTCTGCAGCAGCTGCAGCGAAGCGCGCCCATCGACTTCTCGCTGGTGGCCTGCAACCTCGACCAGGGGCATCCCGGCTTTCCGGCGGCGCGGCTGGAGGCGTACCTGCGCGGGACCGGCGCCGAGGTGGCCATGATCAAGCAGGACACCTTCTCGATCGTGAAGCGCCTCGTGCCCGAGGGCGAGACCACCTGCGCGGTCTGCTCCCGCCTGCGCCGCGGCATTCTCTACAACACGGCGCAGGAGCTGGGCTGCAGCAAGATCGCGCTCGGCCACCACCGCGACGACCTGATCGAGTCGCTGCTCTTGTCGATGCTCTTCACCGGCAAGATGCGCTCGATGCCGCCGCGCCTGCGCAGCGACGACGGGCGCAACGTCGTCATCCGGCCGCTCTGCACGGCGGCTGAAGCGGACATCGCAGCGTTCGCAGAGGAACAAAAGTTCCCAATCATCCCGTGCGACCTCTGCGGCTCACAGGAGAATTTACAGCGCCTCAAGGTCAAGGCCCTGCTGACCCAGCTCGAGACCGAGCACCCGGGCGTGCGCGCGTCGATCTTCGGCGCGATGGGCAACATCATGCCGGAACACCTCTTGGATCGCCGGCTTGTGCGCGAAGAGCGCGGCCCGGATCCGTGGATCGACGAGCCGGCCGAGGGCCTCGTCGCGTTGCGCGTCTGACAGTCGCCAGGCGGTGGCCCCGCCGTTGCAATGCCTCCCGTCAGCTCCAACGAATTTCCCAAACAGCCGAGCAGGCGGCGGCGACGGAGGCGGGCGATGAAGACGTGCACGCGGTGCGATAAAGAGCGCGTTGTCCCCATCACCCTCGACGACAGCATGGAGGTCTGCGGCCATACCTTCACGGCCAACCTGCCGGCGGAGAAGTGCCAGGCCTGCGGGCAGATCGCCATCCAGGGTCACGACCTGAAGCTCTTCGAGCTGCGCATCGCCTGCGAGCTGGCCAAAGCGGGGATGCGCACCGGCGACAGCTTCAAATACCTGCGCAAGTCGCTGGGCATGGACGCCAAGGGGCTTGGCGAATTGCTCGACGTGCCGGCGGAGTTCGTCGGCTACTGGGAGACCGGCAAGTGGCCGGTGGACCCGCGGGCCCACGCCGTCCTCTGCTCTTTCGTGCTGGGAAAGTTCGAGCACCGGCCGTCGTCCCTGGACTGCCTCGCGGTGCTGCGGGAGCCGCGCAAGCTCGCCCGCAAGGTGCGGCTGACCCTGATCGACGCCCTCGGACAAGCCGCCAAGACCCTGCAGTTCGGCAGCGCCGCCCGCACTGCACCCGGCCTCGCCTAGCGCGGGGCCGGGCCGGAGACTCCCGGGGGAAAAAATTAATTTTTTTTTGGGGGGGGCCGCACCACCTCCTCCCCCGCCGTCAGGTGGAGCGGGAGATGGTGGCGCCGCCCAGCACTTCGTCGCCGCAGTAGAAGACTGCGCTCTGCCCCGGCGCGACCCCCAGCGCCGGCGCGTCGAGCAGCACGCTGCCTCCCGCAACGGTGCACGCGAGTGGCTTGCCTCGGTGGCGCACCTGGACCTCGCAGCGCAGCTCGTCGCGGGGCGCTTCGGCCACCCAGCTGGGCGCCGCGATGGCGAAGCTGCGCCGGGACGCCTCCTCCTGCGTGCCGACCACCACCCGCTGCCGGGCCGCATCGAGCGCCGCCACGTAGAGCGGCAGCGGCCGCGACACCGAGAGCCCCTTGCGCTGCCCCACCGTGAAGCGGTGCACGCCTTGGTGCTCGCCCAGCACGCGGCCGGAGGCGTCCACGATCTCGCCCTCCGCTTTGGCGACGCCGTGCGCTTCGAGGAAGTCGCCAAGCTTGTCGGCGCCGACGAAGCACACCTCCATGCTCTCAACCTTGTCTGCATTGGGCAGACACCGCTCCCGGGCCAGGGCGCGCACCTGCGGCTTGGTCAGCCCGCCGAGGGGAAACCGCACCAGCGCCAGCGCCTCCTGGGTCAGGCCGTGGAGGAAGTAGCTCTGGTCCTTGGAGGCGTCGGCCGCCCGCAGCAGGCGATGGCGGCCGTCCTGGAAGGCAACCCGCGCGTAGTGCCCGGTGACCAGCTCGTCCGCGCCCAGCTTGCGCGCCCGGTCGAGCAGCCAGTCGAACTTGACGTGATCGTTGCAGCGGACGCAGGGGTTGGGCGTCTCGCCCCGCGCGTACGACTGGACGAACGGCTCGATCACCTGCGCCCGGAACCGCTCCTGCGCGTCGTAGACGTAGAAGCGGATCCCCACCTGCGCCGCCGCCCGCCGCGCGTCGTAAAGGTCCTCGGTGGCGCAGCAGGTCCGTCCCGTCCGCACCGCATCGTCGGGCATCGAGTAGAGGCGCATCGCCACGCCAACGCAGGCTTCCACGCCCCGCGCCTCCGCCGTCAGCGCCGCCGCGACGGACGAATCCACTCCGCCCGACATTGCAATCATCGAAGTCATGATTCAGTCGCACGCCTGCTCTACGACGTTCCCCCTTCAGGCAGCAGTCCCGAAAACGGCGTCGGCTGCGGGTCCGCCGGCGCATGCGCCCGCGAGGGGATCCAGAAGGCGACCTTGGCGCCCGAGAAGTGATGGTGCGAATCCGGCTGGTTCTTGGGCGGGCTCTCGGCCCAGATCTTTCCGCCGTGCGCCTCGATGATCTGCTTGGCCACCGGCAGCCCCAGCCCGGCGCCGGGAGCGCGCTCCTCACCGACGCGGTCGGCGTGGAAGAAGGGATCGAAGACCTTCTCGGCCTCGTCGGCCATCAGGCCCTCGCCCTGATCGTAGACCTCGAAGTTGAGCCGGCCCGCGTCGCCCGCGACGCGCAAGAGGACGTTGCTGCCGTGCGGGCTGAACTTGATGGCGTTGTCCACCAGGTTGCCGATGGCCTGGCGCAGCTTGCGCTCGTCGCCCCAGCCGGGGCCGGCCTGGTCCGCCACCAATTCGAGCACGATGCGCCGCGCCCGCGCCTTGGGCTTCTCTTCGTCGATGACCGCCCGCGCGGCGACCTGCGGATCGAACTGGTCGCGGTGGATGGCGTAGCCGCCGCTCTCCAGCGTGGCGAAGTCCACCAGGTTGTCGATGGTCCGCGAGAGGCGCTCCGACGAGGTGGTCATCGACTCGAGAATCCGGTTCTGCGGCTCGGCCAGCGGCCCGGTCTTTCCCGAGCGGAGGATCTTGAGGTAGCCGGTGATGGGCGTGAGCGGCGTGGCCAGTTCGTGCGACAAGTTCTGCATGAACTCGGTCTTGCTGCGCGCCGCCGCCCTCAGCCGCGAGTTGGCAGCGGTCAGCTCGCGCACCGTCGCCTCCAGCCGCTCGACCAGCGACTGCGAGTACTCGCGCAGGTAGCGCCGCTCCTCGGGGCCGCGGACCTTCTCGCGCTTGCCCTTGAGGAACTCGTTCAGCTGCCCGGGGAACTTCTCCACGTCGATGGGCTTCTCGATGTAGCCGTCGCAGCCGATGCTGAGCGAAAGGCCGCGGTCGCCGTGCGAGGTCAAAACCACGATGGGGCAGAGGTCGAGCCCGCGATACGACCGCAGCCGCGTCGCCGTCTCGTAGCCGTCGATGCCGGGCATCTCGATGTCGCAGAGGATGAGGTCGGGATGGGCGGAGATAGCGAGGTCGATGCCGGCGATGCCGTCGGAGGCCTCGAGCACGTCGAACCCGCGCGCCTCCAGCACGCCGCGCACCAACGCCCGGCTCTCCGGGTTGTCCTCGATGTAGAGGATGCGAGGGTGAGGCGAAGGTGCCTGTTCGGCCATGGACGAGCGTCCCGGTTGCGCTTCGCTGGCGCGAGATTCGCGGCTGTTGGATTCTAGCATTCGATCGGCCGCTCGGGAAGACGCCCGGCCACCGGGCGGTGACGGTTTGCCGTGCGGCTGAACAGGGCCGCCGGGGGGAGTACCCCACAATCTATCCACAGGGTCAATCCTTCCTGGGATGCAATCTTGCCATCCTGTTTCCGCACGGCACGGAGCGGCGGAGGGCCGGCGCCTCGGAGCGTATCCCCTCGCAATGGTAGACGTTTCTCGGGCTGGTCCATTCTCTTTCATTGGTGAGAGGGAAACGGGGCGCAAGGCCCCCTGGCCAAGCCGCGATGCTCACTGTGGATTGCCTGTGGACAACTGCCCGGACACCTCCGGCAGGAGTCGGAGGAGTGTGTGTCGGTTGTTCAATTTCGGGTCATCGAGCACCTTTTCGAGCAGCCGCGCGAGCACCTGGCCGACTTTCTGGCCGGGGGCGATGGCCAGTTCCCGCATCACGTCCTCGCCGCCGATGGCCAGGTCTCCGATCCGGAGCGCGCTCGCCCGCCCGATCTCTTCGGCGAAGCGGGCCTCCGCGGCCGCCTGGTTTTCGCGGCCTTCCTCGACCAGCTTCCCGCGCGCGGCGAGATCCGCGCGGCGCAGGGCCCACAACGCCGGCAGCTCCGCTGGCCCGATGCGGGCGAGCGTGCGCCGGACGGTGGCGTCGGTCCACTCAGGGAGGTAGTGCCAGTTGTGCTCCCGCACCAGCAGCTCCACGCGCTCGACCTCGCGCCTGGGAAACCGCAGCCGCTGCAGGATCTCCCCCGAGAGCCGGGCGCCGATGCGCTCGTGATCGTAGAAGGTGTGCTCGTCGGGCGCGCCCTCCTTGGGCGCCGCGCTGCGCGGCTTGGCCACGTCGTGCAGCAGCGCCGCCAGCCGCACGGTCAGGTCGGGCGGGGCAAAGTCCACGCAGCGCAGCGTGTGCCGCCAGACGTCCCAGGCGTGGTAGCGGTTCTGCCGGAAGCCGACGCTCTCGACCAGCTCCGGCACCATGCGCGCGAGCAGGCCCGTCGAGAGCAACAGGCGCAGCCCGCGGCTCGGCGGCGCCCCGCGCACCAGCAGCTTCACCAGCTCGTCGCGCACCCGCTCCTGCGCGATCTGACCGAAGACGTCGAGCGCCTGCGCGATCGCCCGCCGCGTGCCCGGGTCCAGCGCCAGCCTCAAGGTGCAGGCAAAGCGCACCGCCCGCAGCGGCCGCAGGCCGTCCTCGCGAAAGCGCAGCAGCGGGTCGCCCACCGCGCGCAGCAGGTGACGTCGCAGATCGGCCACGCCGCCGAAGGGATCGCGCAGCTTGCCGTCGAGCGGATCCCAGGCCATGGCGTTGACGGTGA
>JANXXR010000262.1 GCA_025350525.1 Deltaproteobacteria bacterium | reverse complement strand
CGGTGGATCTCGGCGCGGTCGAAGGGCGTGATGAACTGGCGGTGCAGGCGCTCGAAGGCGCGGTGGGCGATCTCGTCGCCCTGGTGCTCCACGTCCTTGATGGCAGCGACCTTCTTCTCGACGTCGGTGAAGTCGTCGAGCAGGGCGGAGAGGAGCTTGGCGCCGCGGACGGTGGCGTCGGCCTGGGCGTCGAAGTCGTCGAAGAACTCGTCGGACTTCGGCATTAATTTTTCGAGCATGGGCGGCTGTCTACAACCCCAATGTGACAGCCGTGTGACAAAGGGCAGGACCTTTTAAAGCGCACCACGGAGGCGCGGAGTCACAGAGGGTTGGGATTGGGGCGGTTGCGGCCGTGGTTGCTCGGGCGGCCGCGTTTGCTCCCAGGCCACCCAAGCTTTCCTCGGTGCCCTCCGTGCCTCCGTGGTGCGCTTTAGCTTTTTCTAAAGACCTTATGCGGTGGGCAATTTGACCCAGAAGCGCGAGCCGTTGCCGGTCGACTCGACGCCTGCCTCGCCGCCCATGGCCTGCGAGAGGTGCTTGACGATGGCGAGCCCGAGGCCGGTGCCGCCCGACTCGCGCGAGCGCCCCGCGTCCGAGCGGTAGAACCGCTCGAAGATGCGCCCCTGGTGCTGCGGCTCGACGCCCGGCCCGGTGTCCACCACCGAGAGCATGACGCTGGGGCCGAGGCCATCGCCGAGCAGCGTCACCCGTCCTCCCTGGGGGGTGAACTTGACGGCGTTGTCGAGCAGGTTGACGAGGATCTGCTCCAGCGCGCGGCGGTCGGCGCTGGCGCGCAGCCGCTCGGGGACGTCGGCGTCGAGGGCGATCTGCTTCTCCTCCGCCCGCTCGCGGAACAGCTCGATCACCGAGGCGCAGAGCGGGGCCAGCGGCACCGGCCCGAGCGCTGGCTTCCAGGCGCCGGTCTCCAGCTTGGAGAGATCGAGCAGGTCCTCGGTGAGCCGGGTGAGCCGGTCGGCGTGGCGCGCGATCATCTCCACGAAGCTGCGGGCCTGCCCGGGCAGCTCGAGCCCGCCTTCCAGCAGCGTCTCGGCGGCGCCGCGGATGGCGGTCACGGGCGTGCGCAATTCGTGCGAGGCGTTGGCGATGAAGTCGCGGCGCACCCGGTCGGCCTTCCGCTCCGCGGACAGATCGCGCAGCACCAGCAGCGCCCGCGCGTGGGAGAGCGGCGCCACCTGCGCCTCCACTTGCAGGTCCAGCGCCGGGAGCGCGAGCTCGCGGCGGTGCGGCCAGCCGGCGAGGCCGCGGGCGCACAGCTCCAAGAGCTCGCTGCTGCGGGTCGCCTCCAGCACGGTGGGCAAAGGGCCGAGCAGCAGCTCCATCCGCGGGTTGCGCGCCAGAATCCGCCCGCCCACTTCGAGCAGCGCCGCCGCGTCGGGAATGGCCTCGAGCAATTCCTGCAGGCCCGGCGGCAGGCGCCCTCCCGAGATGAGCGGCTCGCGCCGCCGCAGCTCTTCGAGGAGCGCGGGCGGCGCGGTGCCTGCGCGCAGCTCTTCGCGGACCCGCGCCACCGCCTCCTCCAGCGTCGGCCGGCGGCCGAAGAGGGGCACCTACTCCTCCGCCGGATCGGACATCCGATAGCCGAGGCCACGCACCGTCTCGATGAGGTCGCGCCCGCTGCCCAGCTTCTCGCGCAGCCGCTTGACGTGGGTGTCCACCGTGCGCGTCTGCACGTCGCCGGTCATCTCCCAGACGTCGTGCAGCAGCTGCTCGCGGGTCTGCACCCGGCCCAGCCGCGCCATGAAGGTCCCGAGCAACTTGAACTCCAGCGCGGTCAGCTCCACCTCGTGGCCGTCCACGAAGGCGCGGTGGGCTTCCAGGTCGATGCGCAGCGGGCCCACGGTCTCGCGCGGTCCGGCCGGCTCGCCGGGCGCGTTGCGACGCAGGATGGCCTTCACCCGCAGGACCACCTCGCGCACCGAGAAGGGCTTGGTGATGTAGTCGTCGGCGCCCAGCTCGAAGCCGACGACGCGGTCCATCTCCTCGCCGCGCGCGGTGAGCATGACCACCGGCAGGGCCGCCGTCTTCGCCACCGACTTGAGCTGGCGGAAGACCTCGGTGCCGGGCAGGTCGGGGAGCATCAGGTCGAGGAGGATCAGGTCGGGCTGCCGCTCGCGCACGCGGGCCAGCGCGCCCGCCGCGTCCCGGGCGGCCACCGTCTCGAAGCCCGCCTGCTGCAGCGCGAACTCGAGCACCTGCACGATGTCGCGCTCGTCGTCGACGATGAGGATGCGCTGGCGCGAGGCGCGGGTCATGCGCCCGCGCGGAGGGGAAGGGCGCTCGGCGGCGCGGCGCTAATTGAGCCCGCCGGGCTGGGTGAGCGGGAAGGCGGCGATCTCGGCGTCGAACTGGCGCCCGTCCTCCAGCACCATGCGGTAGCTGCCGTGCATCGAGCCGTGCGGCGTCTGCAGCACGGCGCCGCTGGTGTATTCGAACTTCTCCCCGGGGCGCAGGATGGGCTGGTTGCCGACCACGCCGTCGCCCCGCACCTCCTCGCGCTTGCCGTTGCCGTCGACGATGATCCAGTGGCGGCTGCGCAATTGCGCGGTGACGGTGCCCACGTTCTCGATGCGCACCGTATAGGCAAAGGCCCAGCGCCCCACCGACGACTGCTCGGTCAGGAAGCGGCTCTTCACCGTGATGCGGATCCCCTGGGTGACCGCGGTCGACACGGGCAGAGGTTGCCAGCAGCCGTGCCTTTAAGGCAACTGAAACGCCGGAGGCGCGCCGCTTGGCCCAGAAGAAGTACATCACCCGCAGCGGCTTCGAGGCGCTGCGCGAGGAGTTCCGCCGCCTGCTCCACCAGGAGCGCCCGCGGGTCACCCGCGAGGTCACCGTCGCGGCGGCGCACGGCGACCGCAGCGAGAACTACGAGTACAAGCTGGGCAAGCGGAAGCTGCGCGAGATCGACGCGCGGCTGCACCGCCTGCAGAAGCAGCTGGAGAACTACGAGGTGATCGATCCCGCCACGCGGCCCCGCACCGACCGCGCCTTCTTCGGCGCCACCGTCACCGTCGAGGACGAGGAGGGAAAGGCTACCAAGTATCAAATCGTCGGCGGCGACGAGCTGGACGACGCCCTCGGGCCGGGCCGCATCAGCTACGAGGCGCCGCTGGGCAAGGCCCTGCTCGGCAAGCAGGAGGGCGACACCGTGCGCGTGCGGAGGCCGGCGGGCACGGTCGAGCTGACGGTCGTCAAAGTTGAATGGAAGGGGTAGAAGGCGGCCACACTTCTGGAGGACACATGCCCATGATCCGAACCGGTCTGATCTTTTCGCTGCTGGCGGCGAGGTTGGCTTTCGCGCAAGCCGACGCAGGCACCGCGGCCGCCGCCTCTGCCACCGCCGCCTCTGCGACCGCCGCGCCGGCCCCGCTGATGGTGAAGATGATCGACGCGAAGAGCAAGTCGATCGGCACCGCGACGCTGACGCAGACGCCGCATGGCGTGCTCATCTCGGTGGACCTGCACGGCCTGACGCCCGGCGTCCACGCCATCCACCTGCACGAGACCGGCAAGTGCGAGCCGCCCTTCAAGACCGCGGGCGGGCACTTCAACCCGGCGCACAAGCAGCACGGTTTCCTCCAGGCCGAGGGCGCTCACGGCGGCGACCTGCCCAACCTCGACGTGCCGAAGGACGGCAAGGTCAAGGCCGAGTTCATCGCCAACGACGTCACCATCGAGGGCAGCCTGCTCGATGCCGACGGCGCGGCGCTGGTGGTCCACGCCAAGGCCGACGACTACAAGACCCAGCCCGCCGGCGATGCGGGAGACCGGGTCGCCTGCGGCGTGATCCAGAAATAGCTAGCAGCTCGTTGGCGTATTCGCCAACGCTGCTGTCCAGCGGCCAGGGCTCGGAGACGCCTGGCCGTCGGGCTACTGCGCCGGAGCCTCGGCTGCCACCAGCCGGGGCTCGCGCGAAGGCGGCCGGTAAATCCGGTCGGCCGGCTCGGGGCGCCGGTGCGGCGCCGGCCACGAGAGCGTGAGCGGCCGGTTCTCCCGCGCCGACTTGAGCGCCGCCGCGACGATGCGCACGTCGCGCAGGCCCTCCTCGCCGTCGGGCGCGATGGGCTGGTCGTCGAGCACCGCCCGCGAGAAGGCCACCAGCTCGGGCGCGAACTGGTCGGAGCCGCGGAAGGTCCGCACCCGCTCCTTTCCGCCGGTCGAGAGGCGCAACCGCCGCGGCCCCTGGTACTCGTAGCCTTGTTCGAGCTGGATCTGCCCGCGCGTCCCGACGATGCGGTACTGGTCCTGCTCGTACGACCCGAAGCTGACGGTGAACTGCGCCAGGCGGTCGTCGGGGAACTTGAGCAGCACGCTCATGCCTTCGTGGATCTCCTCGAAGCGCGCATCGCTTGGGCGGTCGGCGCGCAGCGCGAAGACCTCCACCGGGTCGGCGCGGAAGAGCGAGCGCGCGGCGTTGATGCAGTAGACGCCCAGATCCCAGATGGCGCCGCCGCCGCGCTCGGCCGAGGTGCGGATGTTGCCCGGCTGCACCTGGTAGGCGAAGGTCGAGGAGAAGAAGCGCGGCTCGCCGATGCGCCCCTGCTCGATGAGCTTGACCACCTCGAGGTTGGCCGGCTCGAAGTGCAGGCGGTACGCGGTCATCAACTTCACGCCCGCGTCGCGGCAGGCGTCGATCATGCGCCGGCACTCCTCCTCGGAGATGCCCAGCGGCTTCTCGCAGAGGACGTGCACGCCGGCCCGGGCGCAGCGGACGGCGAACTCGGCGTGCTTGTCGTTGGGCTCGGCGATGTAAACGGCGTCGACATCGGGGCGGGCGAGGCAGGCGTCGAGCGCGTCGGGGGCGTAGGCGTCGCAGGCGTACTTGCGGGCCAGCTTGCTGCGCTTCTCCTCGTCGGAGGAGACGAGGGCGACGAGCCTCGCGTTGCGGGCGTGCGCGAAGGCCGGCAGCACCGCCGACTGCGCAATGTGCCCGAGCCCGATGACCGCCCAGCCGACCTGCCGCTTGCCTGCTCTGCGCCTGCTCATGCGCTCAATTTACGCACGGGCGGCGTGGACGACCGGTGCCCAGCGCATCGCCAGCGCGTCGGCCAGCACCAGCTGGGTCTCGCCGGTGAGGAGCAGCTGGCGGAAGGGCAGGCCGTTGTAGACGCGGGTGCCGTTGGTCGAGGCGGTGTCGATGGCCCAGACCTCGTTCTCGACGCTAAGCAGGACCAGGTGCACGCGGGAGAGGTTGCCCTCCTCGAGGCCGCCGTGGCTGCAGCGGTCGTCGCGGCCGACGAGGATGCCGCGCTCGAGCTGGTCGCTCCAGACGGCGTGCGTCGAGGTCAGATCTCCCGCCTGCGGCGAGCTGGACTGGATGGTGATGGTCGCCAGCCGCACCGCATCGGGCGACGGCGCCGCGCGCGACTTGAGCGGCTGCGGCGGCGGCAGGATCTCCTGGTCGCGCGGCGCGAACCCGCGCCAGGTGTCGTCGGCGTCGTTGGTCCAGGGCTTCACGCCCGGGCCCGTCGGCAAGAAGAGGATCACGTAGCTCGACACCTGGAGGAAGAGCGGCCCCTTGCTGGCGATGGCCTCGCAGCGCTTGCCGTCCTCGGAGAGCAGGCCGCAGCGGGAGCGCAGGTCGATGGCGCGCAACTGCAGCTGCCCGTGCGGTCCGCGGGTGGCGCGCACCAATAGGTGGCGGAGCGAGACGTCGGTGTCGCGCGAAAGCACCACGTCGCAGCGCTCGTGGCGGCCGATGATCAGGTGGGCGATGCCCGAAGTGGGCAGGCGCAGGTGCGCGTGCGCGTCGAAGACGCCGTTGCCGTCGACGGCGGCGATGAGGACGCCCTCGTGCGGCTGCGCCTGGTGGGCGGCCTTGAGCGCGGTGAAGTGCTTGCGAAAGACCGCCGCGAACGGCTCGGAGGCGAGGTCCTGGGGCCACAGCTGGCGAGAGAGCGGGGCGTCGTCCGTCGGGTCCCTGGGCATCGCGCAAAGGGTAACACGGCGGCGACTGCGCTACAGTAAGGCGCTGGAGGCAGCAGTGGTTCTTCGCGAGATCGCGGATCGGGAAGCGGCAGAGGCGCCGAAGGAGACGCTGCGGGTCGGCTACCAGGGCGAGCCCGGCGCGTACGGCGAGGTGGCGGCGGCGGCGCACGGCGGCGTGCCCCAGGGCTTCGCCAGCTTCGAGAAGCTCATCGAGGCGCTGCACGAAGGCCTCATCGACGAATTGGTGCTGCCCATCGAGAACGCGGTGGTGGGCGCCATCACCGAGGCGCTGGAGCCGCTGGCAGAGGCGGTCACCTCGGGCGTAGACCTGGTGGCGGTGGGGCTCACCAGCGTGCCGGTGCGCCTCTCGCTGGCGGCGCGGCCGGGCACTCCGCTCGCGGAAGTGAAGCGCGCCTGGTCGCACCCGGCGGCGCTGCGGCAGTGCACCCAGAAGCTGGCGGCGCTCGGCATCGAGCGGGTGGTCTGCTACGACACCGCCGGCGCGGCGCAGATCGTCTCGCACGAGGCCAACACCGACGCGGCCGTCTGCTCGCGGCGCGCGGCGGAGCGCTACGGCCTCGAGGTGCTGGTCGAGGACGTCTCCGACAAGGAGCAGAACGGCACCCGCTTCGCGCACCTGCGCATGGCCGATCACGCGCGCGCGCAGGTGCCGCTGGCCTTCCTGCGCACTTCTTCGATGACGGCCACCGCCCGCCTCGACGTCCTCACCGGCGCGACGCTGCTGCCGCTGGCGGGGAACGCCGAGTTTCCCGTGCGCATGTGGGTGCTGGGCGCGGACGCCGCGCGCCTGCAAGCGCTGGCGCCGGTGCGCGACGTGCAGGTGGTCTCGCTCGGGCAGCCGGCGGCGCACGCGTCGAAGATGGTGCCGCCCAAGCAGGGCACGGAGCCGGTGGTGAAGGCGCTGCCGCACGCCACGGCGCGCAGGCCGCCGACGGTGGTCGAGGTGGGGCCGCTGCGGGTCGGCGGAGGCGCGCGGGCCATGATCGCCGGGCCCTGTTCGGTGGAGTCGCCCGAGCAGGTGCTGCGCATCGCCCGCGAGGTGGCGGCCTGCGGCGCGACGGCGCTGCGGGGAGGCATTTTTAAACCACGTACCAATCCATACGCCTTCCAGGGCCACGGCCTCGAGGCGCTGGACTGGCTGGTGGCGGCGGGCCACGACGTCGGGCTGCCGGTGGTCACCGAGGTGATGGCGGTGGACCAGGTGCAGCCGGTGGCGGCGAAGGCCGACGTGCTGCAGATCGGCGCCCGCAACATGCAGAACTTCGACCTGCTGCGCGCAGTGGGGCGGGCGGGGCGGCCGGTGCTGCTCAAGCGGGGCGCGGGCTCGACCGTGGACGAGTGGCTGGGCGCCGCCGAGTACGTGATGGCCTCGGGCGAGCAGCGGGTCATCCTCTGCGAGCGCGGCATCCGGACTTTTGAAACCTCGACGCGCAACACGCTGGACCTCGGCGGCATGCTGGCGGCGCGGCCGCTCACGCACCTGCCCATCATGGCCGACCCGTCGCACGCGGCGGGGCGCGCCGACCTGGTCGAAGGGCTCGCCCGGGCGGCCTGGGCGGCAGGCGCGGACGGGCTGCTCGTCGAGGTCCACGACGATCCGGCGCGCGCGCTCAGCGACGCGGAGCAGGCGCTGGTGCCGGCGCGCTTCCAGGAGCTGGCTCGCGCGCTGGCGCTGCACCCCGACGCGCGGCTGCCGCTGGCGCAGCTTCGCGCCTGGGTGGACGCCATCGACCACGACCTCGCCGCGCTGGTGCAGCGGCGGCTCGAGGTGGCCAAGGTCATCGGCGATTCGAAGAAGAAGACCGGCCGCGCGGTGCTGGACCCGCGGCGCGAGGCGGCGGTGCGGCGGACGTACCTCGAGGCCCTGCCGGGGTCGCGCGAAATGGCGGACCAGCTGGTGAACCTGCTGATCGCGGCGGCGAAGGCGCAGCAGAGCATCGAGGAGTGAGGGGTCCGCTTCCGGCCGGATCCGATCGCGGTTTCGTGCATCTGATGCGCTCCCATGAAGACCGACCGCGCCCGCGTGATGTTCGCCCTGGCGGCGCTCTACCTCATCTGGGGATCCACCTTCCTCGGCATCCGCATCGCGCTGGAGGGGATTCCGCCGCTCCTCATCGCCGGGCCGCGCTATGCGCTGGCGGGCGGGGCGCTCTATCTCTTCGCGCGGCTGCGCGGGCTGCCCCATCCGACCCGGGCCGAGTGGAAGGCGTCCTTCGTCGTCGGCGTGCTGCTGGTCAGCGGCAACGCCTGCGTGGTGGTGGCGGAGCAGTGGGTCTCCTCCGGCGTGGCGGCGGTGACGCTGGCCTCGATTCCCCTCTGGGTGGCCCTGGTGGCGGGGCTCTTTGGCAAGTGGCCCACGGGGAGCGAGTGGGTCGGGCTCGCCATCGGCCTCGCGGGCGTCGCCGTGCTGCAGACCGGCGGCGACCTGCGCGCAAGCCCGGTGGGCGCGCTCTGGCTGGTGATGTCCTGCGCCACCTGGGCGCTGGGGTCGGTGCTGGGCTCCCGGCTAGCCCTGCCGCGCGGCCTGATGTCGAGCGCGTCGCAGATGCTGGCCGGCGGCCTGGTGGTCCTGGTCGGAGCGCTGCTGCACGGCGAGCGCGTCTCAGCCTTGCCTCCGGCGCGCTCGGTGGCGGCGCTGCTGTACCTCGCCTTCTTCGGCTCCGTGATCGCGTATACCGCGTATCAATTCCTTCTCAAGACCGTCCGCCCGACGCTCGCCGCCAGCTATTCGTATGTCAATCCCATGGTGGCGCTGGCGCTGGGCGCGGCCTTCTACGGCGAGAAGGTGGCGCCGCGGGCGGTGGGCGCGCTGGGCCTCATCCTCGGGGGCGTGGCGCTCCTGGCCTGGCGTGGCTCCAGGACCCGCGCCCTGGCGGAGCCCCCGGCCGAGGCTGGCTGAAGGCCCTGATTCGTCGGCGGGCTCCGAGTTCGACTCTCTCCGGAGGTGCGAAAAAAATTATTTTTTTTGGGACCCCGCCGGACAGACGGTGGAAGCGGCCGGTCGAATTCACCGGTCAGGCCGCCTCCCGCGCAGGCGCCGCCCGCGGGCCGCTCGAGGCGGACGCCGGCCTCCCGCCCGGCCGCCCGCATGCATACCTTCCCCCCGGGGAGGGCTGTACGGATGGCGGTCTCGGTCGCGCACCTGATCTACGGGCTGGGCCTCGGCGGTCTCGAGCAGCTGGTCGTCCAGCTCGCCGCCCGCAGCCAGAAGCGCGGCCTCGAGACCTCGATCCTGGCGCTGGGCGAGGACGGACCCGTCCGCGAGCTGGCCTGCCAGCAGGGCGTCGACCTCGAGCTGCTTCCCGTGGGCGGCATGAGCTTCAAGGCGCTCTCGTCCATCCGCGGTGCGCTGGCGAAGCGCAACGCCCACGTCCTCCACGCCCACGACCTCGGCCCCTGGCTCAACGCCGCTGCCGTCCGCGTGCTGCGCCCCTCCACGCGGGTGATGGCCACCTTTCACGAGCAGCGCATGCCCGAGGGCAAGAAGCGACAGGCCGCCAGCGTCGCCGCCCGCGTCACCGACGCGCTGGTGGCCTGCGGCGAGAAGGTCAAGCAGGACATCCTCGGCTGGGCGCCGCCCGACACGCGGGTGCCGGTGATCGCGAACGGCGTCCCGCTGCTCGAGGCCGACGCCGGCGCCCGGCAGCGCGCGCGCAAGGAGCTGGGCGTGCCCGAGGGCGCCATCGCCATCGGCTACCTGGGCGGCCTGCGGGAGATCAAGGGTCCCGACCTCTTGCTGCAGGCCTTCGTCGATCAGTTCGCGGGCCGCGCCGACGTCCACCTCTACCTGATCGGCACCGGGCCGATGGAGGCAACTCTGCGCCAAGGGGCGCCGGCCAACGTGCACTTCCCCGGGCTGGTCATGAACGCCGCGCGCCTCTTGCCGGGCCTCGACGTCTACGCCCAGGCCTCGCTCAGCGAGGGCCGCTCGCTCTCGATGCTGGAGGCGATGGGCGCGGGCCTGCCCACGGTGGCGCACGATCTGTTGCCGGTGCGCGAGATCCACCAGCACGGCGAGACCGCGCTGCTGGTTCCGCTGCGCGATCGGGCGGGGCTGGCCGCGGCGCTGCGCACCTTGGCGCTCGACGCCGGCCTGCGGGCGCGGCTGGGAGCCACGGCGCGGCAGCGCGCGCAGCAGCACTCCATCGAGCCGATGGTGGACGCCTACGAGGCGCTCTACCGCGAGCTGGCCGCGCGCGCGTGATCCGGGTCCTGCATCTGCGGCAGGGAACGGCGCTCTATGGCGCCGACCGGGCCGTGCTCGCGCTCTCGGGCGCCACCGCCGCGCCCTATGAGCCGCTGGTCGGCGCCATCGTGCGGCCGGGGGCGCCCGACGCGCTCTGCGAAGAGGCGCGCCGCCGCGGCCTTTTGGCGCTGCGCTTCGAGAGCGCGGGCCGGCTCGATCTGGCCTGCGCGCGCAGCGTGGCGCGGGCGGCGCGCGAGCACGGCGTGCGGCTCCTGCACGCGCACGACTTCAAGGCGCTCTTCGTGGCGGTGCTGGCCGGGCTGATGGCGCGGGTGCCGGTGGTGGCGACCTTTCACGGAGACACGCGCAGCACCTTCGCCGTCCGCGCTTACGAGCTGGTGGCGCGGGTGCTCGGCAACTTCACCCGCGGCGTGGCCGGCGTTTCGCGCGCGCTGGAGCAGACCTTGCGGCGCTGGGTTCGGACGGCGCCGGTGAGCTTCGTGCCCAACGGGCTGCCTTTGGCCCAACCGGTCTCGCCGGAGGAGAAGGCGCGGGCGCGGGCGGCGCTGGGGGTCGCCGCGGGCGCCTACTGCATCGCGGTGGTGGGCCGGCTCTCGGTGGAGAAGGGCCACCGCGTGCTCTTCGAGGCGCTGCGCAGGTTGCCGGGTCGGCCGGCGCTGCTGATCGCCGGCGACGGTCCGCTGCGCGCGGAGCTCACCGGCGCGGCCGAGGGCCTCGATGCGCGCTTCCTCGGCTATCTCGACGACGCGCGCCCGGTCTTCGCTGCCGCAGACGTGATCGCGCTACCGTCCTTGACCGAAGGCCTTCCGCTGGTGGCGCTGGAAGCGCTGGCGCTGGGCCGCTGCGTGCTGGCGAGCGCGGTGGGTGAGCTGCCGGATCTGCTCGCGGAGGGCGCCGGCATGCTGGCAAAGCCGGGCGACGCGGCCGCGTTGTCGGAGGCCCTGACTAAGTTGAAAAATGGGGAAGTGCGCGCCGGTATCGAAGAGCGCGCACTGCTGAGAGCGCAGCGCTACGGCGCCGCAGCCATGGCGTCGGCATACGCGGCGCTGTACGGGCGGGCGCTGTCGCCGATGGCCAGCACTTCGCCGTAGTAGCGCGCCACCATCCGCGCGATGTGCTGCGGCGTGAAGGGCTCCACCGTGCGCAGCCCGGCGCGCGCCAGATCTTCGCCCAGCTGCCGGTCGCGCCACAGCCGCACCAGCGCCCTGGCAAACTCTCCCGGCTCCTCGGCGAGGAGCAGGTCGTGGCCGTCGCGGTAGGGCAGTCCCTCGGCGGCGATGCGGCTCGCTACCACCGGCACGCCCGAAGCCCACGCCTCGAGGATCTTGATGCGCGTCCCCGACCCCGCCCGCAGCGGGATGGCCGTCGCGAAGGCGCCGTCGAGCCAGGGCGCAACGCTGGGCACGCTGCCCACCACCAGGATGTCCTCCGCCGACAGCGCCTGGACTTGCGGCGGCGGATTGCGCCCGACGATGACCAGCCGCGCTCCGGGCAGGAGCGCCTTGCAGCGCGGCCAGATCTCCTCGGCGAGGATGACCGCGGCCTCGGCGTTGGGCCGCCAGTCGAGCGATCCGATGAAGACCACGTCGCGGCGCTGCGCCACCAGCGGCGGCGAGACAGGCGGAATGGCGTTGGGCACCACCCGCACCTCGCGCGCGCCCATGGCGCGGAAGGCCTCGGCGTCCTTCTCCGAGCAGGTGAAGATCAGGTCCATGGTCCGCGCCAGCTCCTGCTCCAGCCCGCGGATGCGGCGCGCCTGCCAGCGCATCGCCCGCCGCTGCCAGCGCGGCGCCGAGTCGGCCAGCCGTTCGATGATCTCCGCCTCGACGTTGTGCGCGTCGAGCACCAGCTTCGCCTGCGGCTGCATCCGCTTGATGAGCGGCCACGAGAGCGCCGTGTGCGGATGGTCGAAGTGGACGGCGTCGAACTGCTCGGCCTCGAGCAGCTGGCGCAGCCGCGCCGGGAACCAGCCGTAGCGCGTGTATCCCGCCGGGCAGCCGAGCACGAAGCCCATCGCCTCGGCGAAGAGCTTGTCCACCGGCCCGCTGCGCCCCACCTCGCAGGAGCGGCCGGCCAGCAGGCGATCGAGCGCCTGGATGTCGCCGCCCTCCCGCGTCCAGGAAAGCGCGGTCACGTCGAAGGCGGCGTCGAGCGCCTGCAGCATGGCGAGCGCGCGCAAGTTACCTCCGGTGTTCGCGGGGACCGGAACTCCGGGCAACAGGGCGAGAACTTTCGAGCGGGGCTTGGCTGTCTTGATCAAGTGTTCCCTCCGCCTGACACGATGCGCATCGCGCGGCTCGAACACAGGTCAGGAGCGCCTGCCCGGTAGCTACTTGACCGTGACTTTCCTCTCGAGGAAAGCCGTCCCGCCGCGGCCGTCGCGGACCACCAGCCATAAAGTGATGGGGCCTCCGGCGTCGGGCGCGGTCCAGTCCACCCAGGTGGGCGCGGATTCGCCGGTGGCGGTGGTGTCGGTGGAGCGCAGCGACGAGAGCTCGCCGCCGGTGGCGAAGAAGGTGAAGCCGTAGCGCTTGCTGTTGTCGTCCTTGGGCGCGGTCACCGGGGTGAGGCGCACGGTCGCGCCCGCGCTGACGCCGCCGTCGATGTCCAGCGCCAGCAGCTCCGGATTGACTCCGGCGGGTCCGCGCTTGCCGGTGCGCAGCGTGAGGGTCCCGAATCCGTCGAGCCGCGCGTCGCCCGCAGCCGCCTGGAAGCCGTAGAGGAGCGGAACGCCGTCGTCGAGCGCCGCCGCGATGCCGCCCCCGTCCGCCGAGCCGGCGTCGGCGGTGGCGGCGAAGGCGAGGATGCGCGGATCCGAGAGATCGAGGCGCGCCGCCAGCGGGCCCGCGTCGGGCAGGTCGAGGCCGGCCGTGCCCGGGCAGGGCAGGGTGGCGGAAGGGACGCCGCTCAGATCCAGGCAGAGCGCATAGCGCATGGAGATGGCCGCGCCCGAAGGATCGACGGCCAGCGCGGTCAGCGTGGTGGCGGGCAGGCCGGCGTCGGGGACCAGCACCAGCTCGGGCGGATCGGCGCGCACGCCCAGCACCCGCAGCTTGCTGATGTGCTGCTGCTCCTCGAGTCCCGAGGGGCAGCCGGCGAGGACAAAGGCGAGCGCGAGGAGCAAGAGGCGCATGGCTAGAACGACCCCTTCACGCCCAGCGTCGGGATGACGGGAAGACCCTGGAAGTAAGCGTGCTGGGAGAAGTCATAGCTGAAGACCGAGCCCTCAATGGAGCGATGATTGTAGGTATTGAGCACGTCGAGATAGGCGTCGAGCAGCCAGCTGTCGAAGGTCCAGGTGCGGTCGATGCGGACGTCGAGCTGGTGGAAGACCGGCAGCCGCAGGGAGTTGGTGGGCCCATAGACGGGGAGATAGGCGTCGAAGTTGGCGAGATAGCGCGAGCCAATCACCGGAGTATCGGGATTTCCGCTGATGATCCGCTCGCGGATCCCCAGCTGCCAATGGCTGGCAAATCGATAGGAGGCAATAGCGGTCAGGTTATGCGTCTGATCGAAGTCGAAGAGGCGGCGCGGCTCGCCGGGGCGGTCGATGCGGTCGCTGCGGGAGAAGGTATAGGCAATCCAGCCGAAGAATCGCTCGGTCAATTCTTTTCGCAGCAGGACCTCGAGGCCGAAGACGCGGCCGCTGCCGGCATTGTCGAGGATCTGCGGGCGGGTGACGCCGTTGACGGTCTCGAGCGCGCTGGTGCGGACGATGAGGTCGCTCAGCCTCTTGTAGAAGGTCTCCACGCTGAAGAAGACGCCGGGCAGCGGCCGCACCTCGCTGCCCAGGGTCGCCTGCCAGGCGCGCTCGGGCTGGATGCCGGGATTGCCGAACGGCTGCGCGGCGTCGCCGTTGCGCGCGCCTTCCGAATACATCCCCAGGCCGGCCTTGAGGGCGAGCTGCGGAGAGAGATCCCAGCGGGCCGAGAGCCGCGGCGTCACCGTGCCGGTGGTGTTCGATTCGCGGGGGGAATAGCGATAGAGATCGGCGCGCAATCCCGGCGTGATGAGCAAGCCAGGCAGGAGCTGGATGCGCGCTTCCATCCAGGCGCCGGGCGAGAGGCGGTTGAAGAGCGCCGGCCGCAGCCGCAGGACGGCGTCGTCGGGCCGCGGCCCCTGGCGGTTGAAGTCTCCCTCGCGGAAGAGAAACGACTGCCGGACCACCGCGCCCACTTGCAGGCGCCGGTTGGCGACGTCGATGCCCGCCGAGAAGCCCAGCCGATCGGAGACCTCCCAGGCGGCGGTGCTGCGCAGGAAGAGATCGTGGGCATTGAGGCTGAAGCTGCTGGGGCCGACCACGAAGCTGAGCAGGAGCTTCTCGAACATGGCCACGGTGGTGACCGAGGCGCCCTCCCGGCGCCACTCGTGCTTGAGGCGAAGCTGCTGGAAGCCGGTCTCGGCGTCGATGGAGCCGGAGAGGTTGGGGTCCTGCGCCGAGGGGCGGGAGAGGAGCAGGCCCAGCGCGTCGTCGGAGGTGAGCGCCAAAAAGGAGAGCTGGTGGGCGCTGCCCGGCGGCTGGTAATCGAGCCGGAACTGGCCGTCGTAATAGCGCGGCGCCACCGTCAGGCCGACGTCGCCATCCTTGGGAATGACGGCTTTGAGGATGTAATCGATATAGCTGCGCCGCCCCGCCAGCGCCAGGCTGAGGCCGGGAACCTCCGGGACCGCGCCCTCCACCAGCGCGCTGGCCTCGAGGAGGTTCAAGTTGGCGTAGCCGTGCGGATCGTCGCGCAGCTTGCGGGTGCGGACCTCGACCAGGCCGCCGGTCAAATCGCCATAGGAGGCGCTGAAATTGCCCGGAATGTAATCGATGGCCTCGAGGAGGTCGGGATTGAAGGTGGAGGAGAGGGCGCCAAAATGAAAGAGCAGGGGAATGGGCTCGCCGTCGAGGTAGACCAGCGAGTCGCCCGGCTTGCTGCCGCGGATCACCAGCGCGCCGCCGCCGATGGGGCTGGTGCGGGCCACGCCGGGCAGATCCTCGATGATCTTGACCGCGTCGCCCTGCGCTCCCGGCACGCGGTCGGTCTCTTCGCGCGAGAGAGTGGTCCGCGAGATCTCGCGCCGCTGCCGCTCGCCTTCAACCGTCGCTTCATAAGGATTGGAATATTCGGGCTGCAATCGATACTCGACGTCCAGGCTCTGGCCGCGGGGAATGGTCTCCCGCGCGGTGAAGCGCTCATAGCCCGGGGCGGCGATGACCACCTCGACCGGCTCATCCTCCGGGAGCCCGCGCAGCTGGAAGCGGCCGTCCTTGCCGGTGAGCGCGGACTGGTCGCCGGCGGTCACCTCGATGCCCTCGAGCCTGCGCCGGGTGCCGCGCTCGCGGACCTGGCCGCCGAGGTTGACCGGCAAGTCGCGGGCGGCCCTCTTCGGGGGCGGCGGCGGCGCGGCGAAATTGAATGCATATTGAATGCGCACGGCAATGGCCATGGCTCCGCGCCGGGCCGGCTCGAAGCGCAGCAGGCGGGCCGCGGCCAGCGCAGCTTTGTCGAAGGCCGGCTGCGGCGCCGAGAGGACCTTGGGATCCTGCGGGACTCCCTGCGCATCGATGTCGAGCTGCAGCACCACCCGCGCCGCGCCGGTCTCGCCGGGCGGATAGGCGGCCGTTGGCGCCGGCTCGAGCAGTCTGGGCGGCGTGAGGGGCTCGGGCGCCTGTTCGGGCGGCTTCTCGCGCACCGGGTCCGGCACCGGCTGCGCCAGCGCCGCGGAGGAGAGGACAGCCAGCAGTGCGAGGGCCCGGCGCATGGGCGCGACCCTGTACCACGGGGCGGCTCAGCGCGGTGGCAGCAGCTTGAGGTCGGGCGCGGTGCCGTTGGCGGTGACCGCGGGCATGTGCATCCGGCGGCGCTCGCTGGCCAGCCGGTCGAGGCGCTCCAGCGCCCGCAGCGGATCGTGCTCCAGCTCCTCGGCGAGGGCCCGCAGGCGGACGGCCAGCGCGCGCGCCTCTTCGGGGATGAAGCGGTTGAGTGCCGCCGCTCCGCCGACGGTGCCGTCGCCCGCGAGGCGGGTGGTGTCGCGAAAGCCGCCCGCAGCCAGCTCGCGGGCCAGCGGCGCCGCCTCGCCGGCCGAGAGCAGCGACTCCACCACCGAGGCCGCCGCCAGGTAGGGCAGGTGGGAGGCAAAGGTGACGGCGCGGTCGTGCACCGCCGGGTCCACGTCGAGCAGCTTTCCGGCGCCGGCGGCGATCCAGAGCGACCGCAGCCGCGAGCCGCCTTCGCGGCGGGCCCGCTCGTCGGTGGCGCCCACCGGCGGGCAGAGCGCCACCGCGCAGCTGGCGAAGAGCGCGGGGTTGGCGGCGACGAAGCCGCGGTACTCGGTGCCGGCCATCGGATGCGCGCCGATGAAGACGACCCGGTCTTGCAGCGCGCCCGCGGCGCAGATGCGCTCCTTGGCGCCGCAGACGTCGGTGAGCAGCGCGCCGAGCCGCATGCGGGCGGCGACGGCGGGCAGCATCTCGAGCAGCGGCTGGGCCGGCGTGCTCAGCACCACCGTGTCGCAGACCTCGAGGGCGGCGCCCTCGAGCGGGGTGGCGGCGTCCACCGCGCCTTCCTCCAGCGCCTGCTGGCGGGCGCGGGGATCCAGGTCGATGCCGATGATGCGCACCATGGGCCGCGCGCGCCGCAGCGCCAGCGCCAGGGAGCCGCCGATCAGGCCAAGGCCGATGATGGCAATGCGCTCGGGGTCGACCATCTTACGTCTCCGCCGCCAGGTTGATCTGCGTCTCCGAGTCCTCGCAGACGAACCGCACCACCGCCGCCGCGCTCCCCGGCGCCGTGCAGGTCCCCTGGTAGCGGCGGGTGATCACGGTGCCGGCCCACTCTTCCACCGACTCCGCCGCCGAGGCGAGCCCCAGCGCCTGCAGCCGCCCGGAGAGGCGCTGGTCGAGCAGGGCGCGCGCCGCCGCCTCCTCGCCGCGGGCCTCGTAGTCCGCCCGCACCAGGAAGTCGGCGCTGCGCAGCCACACCGGCATCGGGTTGAAGCGCGCCCGCCCGGTCCGCCGCAGCACCTGTGCGCCCTCGGGAGAATCGGGGCCGAGCTGGTATCGATCTCCCAGCTGGGCAAAGACGGCGCCCAGCCAGGCGTCGGTGGTCATCCGCGGATCGGCCGCCGGCCTGGGCGCGGGCGGCCGCGGCCGGAACCAGGAGCGCAGCAGCTTTCCCAGGCGCAGCGGCACTAGCCCGGCACCGGCGCGGCCCGCCAGATCTCGGCTGCGTACTCGCGGATGGTCCGGTCCGAGGAGAACTTGCCCATCTTGGCGATGTTGAGGATGGCCATCTTGGTCCATTGATCCGGATCGAGGAACGCCTGGCTGACCCGCGCCTGGCATTCCATATACGACTGGAAATCGGCCAGCAGCATATAGGGGTCGTGGTCGAGCAGCGATTGCATCAACGGCCGGAACGTCTCCGGGTGGTCGGGCTCGAAGAACCCGGAGTTGATCAGATCGAGCACGCCCTTGAGCTCCGCGTTCTGCTCATAGTAATCGCGCGGGCGGTAGCCGCGGCGCTGGAGATCGGAGACCTGCTGGGCGGTCAGGCCGAAGAGGAAGAAGTTCTCCGGCCCCACCTCCTCGCGCATCTCGATGTTGGCGCCGTCGAGGTTGCCGATGGTGAGGGCGCCGTTGAGGGCGAACTTCATGTTGCCGGTGCCGCTCGCCTCCTTGCCGGCGGTGGAGATCTGCTCCGAGAGATCGGAGGCGGGAAAGATCCGCTCGGCCAGCGAGACCCGGTAGTTGCCGAGGAAGATCACCTTGAGCTTTGCATTGACCTGCGGATCGCCATTGATGACCCCGGCCACCGAGTTGATGAGCTTGATGATGACCTTGGCCGTCACATAGGCCGGCGCCGCCTTGCCGCCGAAGATGAAGGTCCGCGGCACCACCGGCGAGTCCGGGTTCCGCTTGAGCCGCAGGTAGAGCGCGACGATATGCAGGACATTGAGCAATTGCCGCTTGTATTCGTGCAGCCGCTTCACCTGCACGTCGAAGATCGAGGCCCGGTCCACCGTCTCCTGGTTGGCCGTCTCGATATATCTGGCCAATTGGTCCTTGTTGCCTTGCTTGATGCCCCGCACCTCGTTGCGGAAGAGGGGATCCTCCGCGTGCGGCACCAGCTTCACCAGCTGCTCGAGGTGGGTGATCCAGCCTTCGCCGATGCGCGAGGTGATGGCGTCGGCCAGCAGGGGATTGGCCGCCAGGAGCCAGCGGCGCGGGGTGACGCCGTTGGTCTTGTTGTTGAACCGCTCGGGGAACATCTCGTTGAAGTCTTTCAAGAGGTCGGCCTTGAGCAGGTCGGTGTGCAAGGCGGCCACGCCGTTGACGGAATGGGAGCCGACCACCGCCAGGTAGGCCATGCGGATGCGCTTGGTGTGCGCGTCGCCACCCGCCTCGTCGATGAGCGACATCCGTGCGATGCGCGGCTCGTCATAGGGAAAGCGGTTCATCACCTGCCGCAGGAAGCGCCGGTTGATCTCGTAGATGAGGGTCAGGTGACGCGGCAAAAGCCGCTGGAACAGCTCCACCGGCCAGGTCTCCAGCGCTTCGGAGAGCAGGGTATGGTTGGTATATCCAAAGGTATTCTGGGTCAGATCCCAGGCCTTCTCCCAGGGCATGGAATGCTCGTCCACGAAGATGCGCATCAGCTCGGGGATGGCCACCGCCGGATGGGTGTCATTCAATTGAATGGCCACCTTCTCGGCGAAGTTCTCCAATGACGGATAAGCAACCAGGTGGCGGCGGATGATGTCGTGCAACGAGCAGGCGACGAAGAAGTATTGCTGCCGCAGCCGCAATTCCTTGCCGAACATCTTCAAGTCGCTGGGGTAGAGGACCTTGGAGATGGTCTCCGAGCGGTTCTTGTCGAGCACCGCCTTTTCGTAGTCGCCCTCGTTGAAATAGCCCAGGTCGAAGTCGTTGCTGGCCCGGGCCCGCCAGAGGCGCAGGGTATTGACGGTATTGGCGCCATATCCAGCGATGGGCGTGTCATAGGGCATTCCAATCACCTGCTCGCCGCCCGTCCAGTGCACGCGCAGGTGGCCGTGCTCCTGCCGCTCCTCGACGGCGCCGCCGAAGCGCACCGGCACGCCGTATTCGGGCCGCGGCATCTCCCAGGGGTTGCCGAAGCGCAGCCACTCGTCGGGCTTCTCCACCTGCCAGCCCTCCTTGATCTCCTGCTCGAACATGCCGAACTCGTAGCGGATGCCATAGCCGTAGCCGGGGATGTCCAGCGTGGCCATCGAGTCGAGGAAGCAGGCGGCGAGGCGGCCGAGGCCGCCGTTGCCGAGGCCGGCGTCCACCTCTTCGTCGATGAGGTGGTCGATGTCGACGTTGAGCATCTTGAGGCCGTCGCGCGCGGTCTCCCAGAGCCCGAGGTTGATGAGGTTGTTGGCCAGCGCCCGGCCCATGAGGAACTCGGCGCTCAGGTAATAGACGCGCTTGGCGTCCTTCTTGTAATAGCGCTGCTGGGTGCTGATCCACCGCTCGATGAGGCGGTCGCGGGTGGTCAGCGCCAGCGACATGAAGCGGTCGCGCAAGGTCGCCGAATACTGGTCCTTCGCCAGCGAATAGAGGAGGTGGTTGGTGAACTGGTGCAGGAGCGCCGCAGCCTCGTTGGGCGAGGTGGGTCGGACGGGGCGGTTCATGCGGCGCAGTCTAGATCAGTACGCGGTGACCAGGTAGCCGAGCATCACCTGCACGCCGCTCAGGCTGCCCGCGAGCCCGGCGATGCCCGAGGGCGCCGAGTCGAGCTGCAGCTGCAAGAGCACCCGGCCCGGCCCCGCCGCGAGGTTGCCGCCGAGCGCGAGCGCGAAGCGCGGCGTGAAGCCGTCATCCGCGACGCGGGTGTTGGTGGGGAAGGTCCGGCCGACCACCTGGCTCTGCACTCCGAGGAGGAGGGTGGCGTGGCCGTCGAGGCCATTGGCCAGCTGGCGTCCGAGGCGCAGCCCCACCTGCGCCAGCCGCGACTGGGCGCGGGCCCGCTCGGCGTTGGTGGCGTTGGGCCCATACTGGGTGACCTCGGAGAAGAACGACGCGCCCAGATCGAGCACCGCCTCCACCGGCAGGATCTCCAGCCGCATCGCCGCCTCGAGGAGCACGCTGCCCTCGGTGGCGCCGTCAAACGTCGCCCCGACGCCGCCGAGCAAACCGAAGGCCACACTCCAGGGGCGGCGCGAGGCCAGGGCGCTGCGCCAGAAGGGCTGGGCGATGATCACGCGCGGCACGGAGACTTTCACGTCGGCGGCGGCGCGCTGGCCGTTGGCCTTGGCCTCGAAGTGGACCGTGCCCGCCTTGCCGCTCGGGGCGGAGTAGCGGGCGAGGTAGAGGCCGGGCGCGATACGCTTGCGGACTTCGACCTCGCCGTCGTCGGCGGTGATGCCGATTTTGGCGGAGTCGTCGGGCGAGCCGTCGGGCTTGACCACGAAGATCTCCAGCTCGAGCGGCAAAGGCCCGTTGGCGCCCGTCGAGCGCGCCGCCATCCGCACGCGCGAGAAGGGCGGCGGCTCGAGGTCGAGCGGCTTGTCGCTGCTGTTGCCCAGCTTGTCGACGATGTGCAGGGTGGCCCGATCGACGCCGGGCGGCACGATCATGGGCAGCCGCGCCACACCCGCCTGGTCGGCGGTCACCGGCCCGATGGTGGCGCCGGCCACGTCGGCGGAGACCTTGGAGCCGGGCCGCGTCTCGATCTCCATGGTGTCCGCGCCCGAGAGCGGAATCGAGAGCCAGGCCAACTCGCGCGAGCCGTCCTCGTCCACCTGCGCGAGGAGCAGAGCCACCGTCGGCGCCTTGAGCGTTGGAGGGGTAAAGCGGGCGCGCCAGACGTCGCCGTCGCGCTGGGGCTCGCTGACGGTGCCAACGCTCGCGCTCAGCTTCACGGCGGCGGAGGCGGGCGCGCGCAAGGTCAGCGTCGCGCCGGCATTGTTGCCGAGGACCAGCCGAGCGGGATCTGCGACCAGCGAGGCGGCGACGAGCGCCGCGATCAGTGCCATTGCCAGAGCTTCTTCTTGACCCGGGCTGCTGGCAAGGAATCGTCCCGCTTGACCATGCCTTCCACCAGCTTGCGGCGGCCGAGCGCGTCCACGGTGACGACGGCGATCCTCTGCTTGCCCTCCCTGAGCGGCACCTCGGCGCGGAAGGAGCCGCCGGCCTCGACCGCCACGGGCTGGCCTTGCACGAAGACGCGGCTGCCCGGCTCGACGTGCCCGGCGATGGGGACGGAGGCCTGGTTGGTGCCCTGCGCGCTGGGCCACTGCACCGAGAGCAGCACCCGGCGCAGGGCCGCGGCCGGAAGGCTGGGCCCGGCGGGGCCCTGGATGCGGCTGATCTCGCCCTTCTGGACGTCCACGCTCTTGCCGTTGCCGCTCAGGTGCACCGAGCCCGTGACCGCGGCGACGGCGATGACGCCCTTGCCGTCGGCGGTGACGAAGAAGTGGCCGCCCTGGCTGAAGGCGGTGGCGTCGCTGCCCTCGATCTCGACGTCGAGCTTGCCGGTTTTGTCCACCTCGGACTCGAGGCTGCCGTGGATGCGCGTGCGCATGGAGCCCTTGGACACGCTCTTCACGTCGAGTCGGCTGGCTTCGTGGACGCGGACCTTGACGCCGTCCACCGCCAGATCGGCTTCGCCCACGGCGGTGCGCAAGGCGTCCTTCGCGCCCAGCCGATCGCCCACCTTGACGTCGGCCCACGAGCCCGAGCCGCCGTGCAGCAGCTCGACCTTGCCGCGGCTGGCGGTGACCACCGCCTGCGGGGCATCGGAGGCCTGCGCGGGAGGCGGCGCGGCCGAGGCGCCATGGATGGGCGGCTCCGCCTGCGTGCGCTTGCAGGCGGCGCAGCAGGCGAGCACGGCGATGAGACGCACGAGGCCGGGGGCCGTCGATCGCATGACTGGAGACTGTAGCGGCCCATCAGGACTGGGAGCAAATCTTCGGTCGGTGCGCGGAAGTAGGGTTACAGGAGCGGAAGCTGCCGACCGCTGCCGGGCCGCTGGAAGCTGTCGCGGGTTTTGCCGTGGCAGCTCTGGTTCATCTGCAGCCGCCGCGCCGTGCTCTCGAAGAGCGCCTGCGCTGCCTCTGCGTAGCTGCCTTGTCCCCGGCCGCGGATCCCGAAGCGCGCGTCGTAGAGCTTTCCGCCCCGCGCATCGCGGACCCGGTTCAAGACGCGGTCGGCGCGCAGCGGCAGCTCTTTGCGCAGGCGCTCTTCGAAGACCTTGGCCACCGAGCCCGGCAGCCGCAGGAAGACGAAGCCGGCGCGCCGCGCACCGCTCTGGTGGGCCGCTTCGAGGATCTGCGGGATGTCCTGATCGGAGAGTCCGGGGATCACCGGCGCGATGTTGACCCCGACGTCGAGGCCCGCCAGCGCCAGCCGCTCGATGGTCTTCATCCGCCGCTGCGGCGTGGCCACATACGGCTCGAGCGCGTGGGCATGGTCGCGATCCCAGATGGGGATGCTCACCGACACCGAGACGGAGGCGTTGCGGTGCAGGTCCTGGAGCACGTCGAGGTCGCGCTCGATGAGCGGCGCCTTGGTGATGATGCCCACCGGGTTGCGGTATTCGGCGCAGATCTCGAGGCAGGCGCGGGTCAGCCGGTAGCTCGCCTCGAGCGGCTGGTAGCAGTCGGTCACGCCCGAGAAGACGATCAGCTCGCCCTTCCAGGACTTGCGCTCGAAGGCTTCGCGCAGGAGCCGGGGCGCGTCGGGCTTGACGGTGATGCGCCGGTCGAAGTCGGTGCCGGCGCCGAGGCCCAGGTATTCGTGCGTGGGGCGGGCGAAGCAGTAGGCGCAGGCGTGGAAGCAGCCGCGGTACGGGTTCACGCTCCAGGAGAAGCCGACGTCCGGGCTGTCGTTGGTGGAGAGGATCTCGCGGGTGTGGTCCTCGTAGACCTCGAGGCGCGCGCCGGGCGGCGGCTCGCCCTCGAGGTACTGCACCTCGGTGGACAGCCAGGGGTTCGGCGGATTGGAGATGGGCAGGAGGACGGCCACCGCTTCAGGCTGGCACTGGACCGATGTTCAGTCAAGCCCTCGCGCCGCCCATCGTGTATAGGCGCTGCCTCACCACTGGAGGACGCAATGCAGAGCCGCGCGAGCACCATCTGGGAAGGCGATCTGATGTCGGGCAAGGGCAAGACCACCGCCGGGAGCGGGAGCTTCCGCGACCTGAACCTGGGCTGGAAGGCGCGCACCGAAGGCAGCGCCGGCAACACCACGCCGGAGGAGCTCCTGGCCTCGGCGCACGCGAGTTGCTTCAGCATGGCGCTCTCGCACGCGCTGGCGCAGGGCGGGCATAAGGCGACGCGGCTCGAGACCACCTGCACGGTGGAGTTCGGGCCCAAGGCCTCTGGGGGCTTCGAGGTGAAGTCGTCTTCGCTGGAAGTGAAGGGCACGGTGCCCGGCATCGATCAGGCCGCTTTCACGCAGGCGGCCGAAGGCGCCAAGAGCGGCTGCCCGATCTCGACCGCGCTCAAGATCCCGATGAGCGTCAAGGCCACCCTGGGCTAACCCCGCCAGGCCCCCCTCCAAAAAAAAATTATTTTTTTGGGGTAGGGCCGAGGAGCGCCGCCGGTGCGGAGCAAAGAGCCGTGCTCGTCCTCGTCCTCATTTCCGTGGGCGAAGTCGTGTCGGGTGAAGGTTCTCGTGCGCGTGGAGACGATAGACTCGGCGAGTCCCTTCACGCGCCCCAGGACAAGCCCGAAACCGAGGCCCTAACCGAGGCCCTAAACGAGGACGAGGACGAGCACCTTCTACTAGGGCCTGTCTTCAAACTCATCGCAGCGGCTAGACGGCCAGCAGCGCGGCCCTGCGCTGCTGCTGCACGAAAACGCTTGCGTGCAGATCGGAAATTTGATCGAAGCTACTGATGCGCCGACATGAATTGAGCGACGG
>JANXXR010000261.1 GCA_025350525.1 Deltaproteobacteria bacterium | reverse complement strand
GTCTCCGTCAGCCCGCACAGATACCGCGCCGGCGCGTAGTACCGGATCTGATCCTCCGCATCTCGGTAACTCATCTTCCGCGTCGCCATCAGCAGCATGGCCCCGAGCAGCGCTCTCAGATGCGGCGGCCGGCCAGCTGCGCTCTTCAGCTTGCTCGCTCGTATCAACTCCGCCCGAGCTTCCATCTCTCCCCAATCGAGGCGGTCGGTCAGCTCCACCAGCCGATGTGTCGGCTCCACCTCGATCGTTGCAAGCTTCGACCGCGGCATCAACTCCAACTGCCGCGCGTGGCGGCTTCGCTTGTTCATGCTTGGTTCCCTCCAGCGTCACGAACGCCAGAGTGAAGAAGCCGAGCGCGCTTGTCGATCCCCCTCGTGCAAGCGATCGACACGCTTCGTGATTTTTCGGGTGCCCGTCAGACGCAGGGCCCCGGAATTTCCCGACACGCTCTAGACTAGGGCCTTTAAGAGCGCCTCGACCTGCTCCAGCTTGAAGGGCTTGTCCAGGCGCTGGAGCGGCGCCATCTGCTCGAGGAAGTCGCGGGCGCGGTCGGTGACCGCCCCGCCGGTAGTGAAAACGAAGCGGGATCGCAGCGCCGGGCGCTTCTGCACGATGGCCTCGAAGACGTCCATCCCCGTCAGGCCCGGCATCATCAGATCGCAGAGGATCAGGTCGAAGGCGTCGTCGACGAGGAGCCGCTCGATCGCCTCACCCCCGCTGCGCACCGAGACCAACTCGGCGTGATCGCGCAGGCCGGTCGCCAGCGTGACCCCCAGGTGCGGCTCGTCGTCGATGAGCAGCACCCGCGAGCGGCGGGCCGGAGCGCGCGGCTCGGCAGGCGGCGCCAGCACCTCGTCGCGCGCCGGCTGAGACGGCAGCACCACCCGGAAAGTGCTGCCTCGCCCGGGCTCGCTACGCACGCTGATCTCCCCGCCCATCCCCGAGACGATGCCGTGCACGATCGACAGCCCGAGCCCGGTGCCCACTCCTACCGGCTTGTCGGTCCAGAACGGCTCGAAGATCCGCTCCAGCTTCCACGGCTCGATGCCGACCCCGCTGTCCTCCACCTCGACGATGGCCTCCCCTTTGGCCCCCGCGAGCGTCCGCACCACGATGCGGTGCTCTGCGGGCGCGCCCTCGGGAATCGCCTGCGCCGCGTTGACGAGGAGGTTCAGGAACACCTGCCCGAGCCGGCTCTCGTCGGCGTACACCGTTGGCAGCGCGGCGTACTCGCGCACCAGCCGCGCCCGCTGCCGGAGGTGGCTCATCGCCATGTTGATCGAGGACTCGAGGACCTTCTCCACCTCGACCGGCGCCGCCCTGGCCGCTCCCGACCAGGAGAAGGTCCGCAGGTCGCGGACGATGGTGCGCACCCGCTCCGCTCCCTCGATGGCGTCCTTGCAGTAGCCCCGCATCCGCTCCAGCTCCGGCGCGCCCGGCAGCTCGGCACGCGACAGCTCGCGGTCGATCAGCTCCAGCCCCAGTGTGACGTAGACCAGCGGGTTGTTGATCTCGTGCGCCACTCCCGCCGCCAGCGTGCCGATCGACGCCATCCGGTCCGTCCGCGCCAGCTGCACCTGCGCCCGCTTGCGCTCGCTGACGTCGGCCACGATGACCACGCCGCCCTCGACGGCGCCGCCCGGCCCGTGGATCGGCGCCAGCACCGCCGCGGCCTCGATGGTCTTTCCCGTCGTCATCGAGGTGTACGGCCCCTCGTACCGGACCCGCTTGCCCTGCAGCGCCTCGGCGACCAGCTCCGCCATCCGGTCGCGCCCGGCGGCGCCGCCCAGCGTCAGCATGTTGATGCCCACCAGCCCCCGGTTGGGCGCCCCCAGCATCTGCGCCATCGCGTCGTTGAGCGCCGTCACCACGCCGCGCGCGTCGAAGTGGAAGATCCCCACCGGCGCGTTCTCGAACACCAGCCGGTACAGCTCCGAGGCGGCGCCGGCGGGCGGCTTGACGCCCGGGAGCGCGCGCAGCAGGGCGAGGAGCAGGTCGCCGCTCTGCGAGAGCACGAGCTCCATCTCCACCTGCGTGCCATCCTTGCGCAGCACCGAGACCCGGCCCGCGGTCGGCCGCGGCAGCACGGTCGAGAGCGGCAGCCCCACCAGCTCCTTCGCCGTCCACGCCAGGCAGCGCGCCGCCGCGGCGTTGAGCTCGACCACGCGCCCGCTGGCATCGGCGACGATGAGCGGATCGGGCACCGCCTCCAGGATCGCCTTGGCCTCCAGCATCAGAGCAGCGCGGCAAAGCGCGCGAACGCGCCCGCCGCGATCTCCCGCAGCCGTGGCAGCTCGCGCCGCGCCTGCGCCTGCAAGAGCTCCGCCTGGACGCCCGTCTCGGCCAACTCGGCGGCGCCGCTCGCGATCATGGCCTGCAGCACGCCCTCGTCGGTCTCGAGGTGGAACTGCACGCCCCAAGCGCGTGCCCCGAAGCGGAAGGCCTGCAGCGGCGTCATGGTCGAGCCGGCCAGCGCCACCGCGCCGGCCGGCAGCGTGAAGGCGTCGCCGTGCCAGTGGAAGGCGACGAAGTCCAAAGGAGCGCCTTTGAAGAGCGCGTCGCTGGCCGCTTCCCCGGTCAGCCGCACGCGGTAGAAGCCGATCTCCTTTGCCCGCGCCTTCTCGACGCCGCCACCCAGCGCCGCCGCCAGCAGCTGGCTGCCGAGGCAGAT
>JANXXR010000679.1 GCA_025350525.1 Deltaproteobacteria bacterium | reverse complement strand
TGCCGGGCGCGCTCATCGGCGTGCTCTGGATCCTGGCGGTCACCGGGACCACCCTGAACGTCGAGTCGTTCATGGGCGCCATCATGGCGGTGGGCATCGGGACCTCGAACAGCATCCTCCTCGTCAACGCCGCCAACGATCTGCGGGTCAGCGACCAGCTCGCGCCGGCCGCCGCCGCCGTCGCCGCCGGCAAGCTGCGCCTGCGCCCGGTGCTGATGACCGCGCTGGCCATGCTGCTCGGCATGGTGCCGATGGCGCTGGCCTTCGGCGAAGGCGGCGAGCAGAACGCGCCGCTCGGCCGCGCCGTCATCGGGGGCCTTTTGGTCGCGACCTTCGTCACCCTCTTCATCGTCCCCGCCGTCTACACGCTCCTCCGCCGCGCTCCTCCCAGCGCGCACCAGCTCGACGAGAAGTTCGAGGCGGAAGCCGCCGAGGTCTCGCATGCCCACTGACACGCCCGTCGTCGAGCCCGCCGCCCCGCCCGCAAAAAAGAACCGCAAGACCGTGGTCGCCTCGGCGTTGGTGGTGCTGGCCTGCCTGGCCGGCGCCGCGACGCTCTTCTTGCGGCAGCACAGCGCGCAGGCCCGGCAGGTGGAGCAGCTGGAGAAGGACCTCTCGCAGGGCCCGGTGGTGCGGGTGGCCACCGTCACGCTGGGCTCCGCCGAGCGGCTGGTCTCGCTGCCGGCCGAAGTCCGCGCCGACCAGCGCGCCACGCTCTACGCCAAGGTGAGCGGATACGTGAAGCTGGTGACGGTGGACAAGGGTTCGCGCGTGCGCAAGGGCGACGTGCTCGCGGAGTTGGAGTCGCCCGACCTCGACGAGCAGGTGGCCGCCGCGCAGGCGGCGCTGACCTTCCGCAAGCAGCAGCTCGAGCGCACCGGAAGGCTCGCTTCCTCGGGCCGGGTCTCGCAGCAGGACCGCGAGCAGGCGGAAGAGGCGGTCAAGCTGGCGCAGGCGGCGCTGGCCCGCGCCAAGGTGCAGAAGGGCTACCAGGTGCTGCGCGCACCCTTCGACGGCACCATCACCGCCCGCTACGCCGACCCCGGCGCCCTTTTGCCGGCGGCGACGGGCAGCACCACCGCCGCGCAGCCGCTGCTCGAGATCGCGCAGCTCGATCGCCTGCGCATCGCGCTGCAGCTGGCGCAGGACGACGCCGCCCGGGTGCGGGTCGGCGACACGGTCAAGCTCTCGCCAGGCGGAGACGAGCAGCCCCTCACCGCCAAGGTCTCGCGCATCGCCCAGGCGCTCGACGCCCGCACCCGCACCATGCTCTGCGAGATCGACCTGCCGCATCCGCCGCCGGGCCTCTACCCGGGCGCGTTCGTGGGCGCGAGCATCGTGCTGCACGGCACCCAGCGCGTGCTGGTGCCCGCCGACGCGCTCCTGGGCAAGTCGGGGCAGCTCTTCGTGCCGACGGTCGCCGACGGCCACGTCCACTTCCAGCGGGTGCGGCTGGGGCTCGACGACGGCGCCAACATCGAGGTGCTGGAAGGCCTGCGCGGCGGCGAGCAGGTGGCGTTGAACCTCGCCACCGACGTGGCCGACGGCGCGCCCGTCCGCATCGCCGCCCGCTGATTGTTGCCAAGGCCCTTGCCGGTGGTGGCCGCGCATGAGATTTTTTAACGCATGGAGCTGCGGTTCGAAGAGCAGCAGGGCCTGCTGGTCGTCACGGTGCTGGAAAAGCGCCTCGACGCGGTGGCCGCGCCGGGCTTCCGCGCGCAGATGGCCGAGCGCGGGGCCGGGCGGTCGGTGGTGGTCGTCGATCTCGGGCAGGTGCAGTTCATCGACAGCTCCGGGCTGGCCGCGCTCATCTCGGTGCTCAAGCGGCTGGCGCCGGGCGGCTCGCTGCGCCTCGCCGGGGCCTCGAGCGGGGTGATCTCGCTCTTGCAGCTGACGCGCCTCGACCGGGTCTTCAAGTGCTTCTCCGGCGTAGCGCAGGCGCTCGCCGCGCCTTGACCACCTGGTACTTCGACCGCTTCGAGTCGCGCACGCCGCCCTTGCCGGTGCCCCACAGCGCCGCCCGCGAGTGGGTCTTCCAGGCCTGCGCGGTGGCCGCGATTGTGCTGGGCGTCTTCTATCTCTGGTGGCGCTGGACCGACTCGATCCGCGGCGCGCCGCTCTGGTTCGCGCTGCCGCTGGCCGTGGCCGAGACGCTGGCCTTCATCGGCTCGGCGCTCTTCTTCCTCAGCATCTGGCGCACCGAAGACCCGGTGCCCTTGCCGCCGCCCCGCTCGGTCAACGACCTCCTGGCCGCGCCGCTCGCGGAAGATCGCCCGCTCATCGTCGACGTCTTCTTCCCCACCTTCAGCGAAGATCCGGAGCTGGTCCGCCTCTCCTTGCGCGACGGGAAGAAGCTCACCTATCCGCATCCGCTGGACCTGCGCCTCCACCTCCTCGACGACGGCAACCGCCCCGCCATGCGGCAAGTGGCGCTGGAGGAGGGCGTGAACTACCTCGCCCGGCCCGACAACCAGGGCTACAAGGCCGGCAACCTGCGCGCCGCCATGGAGCAGACGCAAGGCGACCTGATCGTCATCTGCGACGCCGACACGCGCCCCTTCCCGCAGCTGCTCGAGAAGACGCTGGGCTACTTCCGCGACCCAAGGGTTGCCTGGGTGCAGACGCCGCAGTGGTTCTTCGACCTGGAGGAAGGCCGCCCGCTGCCCGGGCCGCTCGAGTGGTTGTTCGGGCCCTCGGGGCGCGATCCGCTGGGCAACGATCCGCAGCTCTTCTTCGACGTCATCCAGCGCCGCCGCAACTGGTGCAACGCCGCCTTCTGCTGCGGCGCCGGCAGCGTGCACCGGCGCGAGGCGGTGATGGAGGCCGCGGTCAAGGCCTTCGGCGCACAAGTGCACCAGGAGCTCTCGCGGGCCCAAAGGCGCGCCCCCGACGGTCTGGAAGTCGAGGATCCCGAGCTGCGCGGCCTGCTCGATTCGGCCATGGCCGGTGAGGCCGCCCGCGCCACCGAGCTCACCCCCTACAAGTTTCACGTCAGCGAGGACCTCTACACCAGCATCGTCCTCCACGCCGATCGGGAGCGGCGCTGGCGCTCGGTCTACCATCCCGAGGTCCTCAGCAAGATGCTCTCGCCGCAGGACCTGCTGGCGTGGACCATCCAGCGCTTCAAGTACGCGGGCGGCACGCTGGACATTGCCGCGCACGACAGCCCGCTGCTCCTTCCGGGGCTCTCCGCCTGGCAGAAACTGATGTACGGCGCCACCATCTGGTCGTACCTGGCGCCGCTCTGGACGGTGCCGTTCCTGCTCGCGCCGCTGCTCTACTTCTTCACCGGCAAGGCGCCCGTCAACACCTGGGACGCCGCCTTCTACGCCCACGCGCTGCCCTTCCTCTTCTTCAACCGCGTCGCCTTCATGCTTGGCACCTGGGGCGTGCCCGCGACCCGCGGCCAGCAGTACTACCTGGCCTTCTTCTGGGTGAACCTGCGCGCCATCGCCGAGGTGGTGCGGGGCAAGCCCATCCGCTTCCAGGTCACCCCCAAGACGCGGACGGCGCGGCGCTTCGTCTCGCTCGCCTGGCCGCACCTCACGCTCGTCTTTCTCACGCTGATCGGCGCCACCTTTCGCGGAGTGCAGGTGGCGCACGGTCTGGGGCAGCCGTCGGCCTTCGTCGCCAACCTCTTCTGGTCGATCAACAACTTCTGGTCGCTCTCGCCGCTCATCTTCGCCGCCTTCCGCACCCAGGAGGCGGCGTGAGCTTCTGGCGCGGGCTCCTCGCGGCGCGGTCGCACCTCGCCTTCGTCGCCGGGCTCTTGCTCGCCTTCGGGGTCAAGCGCGCCGTCGACCACACGCTCTCGCAGCCGCCGCCCATCGAGGAGCTGCAGGCGACCTTGCCGCTGCGGCCGCCGGGGGCGCTCACTCCGGGGCAGAAGCTCCTCGCCCGCGACGCCTGGCGCTACCTCGCGCGCAACACCCGCGAGAGCGGGCTGGTCGATTCGGTGGAGGGCTTTCCCTCGACGACGCTGTGGGATCAAGGCTCGGCGCTGATGGGCATGGTGGCGGCGCAGGAGCTCGCCATCATCGACACCGCGGAGCTGGAGGCGCGCGCGGGCAAGCTGATCGCTGCCTTCCGGCGGGCGCCGCTGGTGGGCGACGCGCTGCCCAACCGCAACTACGACACCCGCACCGTCCTGCCCGTGGACGCGAACGGACAGCCGCTGCCGGAGGGCACAGGCGGCTGGTCGGCGCTGGACCTGGGCCGCCTGGGCGTGCCGCTCTCGGCGCTCTTGTGGCGATCTCCCAGGCTGGCGCCCGAAGTTCGCGGGCTCCTCGCCCACTGGAAGCTGGACTGGGCCGCGCAGGACGGCGAACTGTCGGGCGGCGACCTGCGCGAGGGAAAGGTCATCCGCCAGCAGGAGGGCCGGCTCGGCTACGAGCAGTACGCGGCACAGTCGCTGGCGCTCTTCGGCCTCGACGTCTCCCGGGCGCGGGCGCTGCCGCGGCACCTCAAGATCATCCGCACCGGCGGCCAGGAGCTTCCCGACGACGACCGCGCGCCGGCCGAGCACGGAGGCGTGCGGACGCCGGTGCTCTCGGAGCCGTGGGTGCTCTACGGGCTCGAGTTCGGCCTCGACGCCGAGGTACGGCCGCTGGCGGAGGCGGTCTTCCGCGCCCAGGAGGCGCGCTTTCGCAAGACGCAGATCCTCACCGCTGTCTCCGAGGACAACCTCGACCGCGCGCCGTACTTCGTCTGGTCCACGCTCTTCGAGGGCGGCGTGTCCTTCCGCGTTTACGACACCGCCGGAGTGGAGCAGCCGTCGTCGCGGACGCTCTCGACCAAGGCCGCGCTGGGCTGGGCGGCGCTCTTCGAAGGCCCCTACGCCGACGCGCTGGAGGACGCGGCCGAGGCCGCCCGCGCCGAGGGCAATGGGCTCTTCTCCGGCCGCTACGAAGAAGACGGAAGCTGGAACCGCGCCATGACCGCCAACACCTGCGGCATCGCGCTGGAAGCGTTGGCGTACCGGGTGCACGGCCCGCTCTTGCGGGCGGCGAGGCTGCCATGAGGATCGCGTTGGTGCTGCTGCTCATCGCTCCCTTCGCCCGCGCCGAGGTCGACGCGCCCCGCGCCCGCAAGCGCCGTCCCACCGCCACCGCCGCGCCAGCCG
>JANXXR010000235.1 GCA_025350525.1 Deltaproteobacteria bacterium | reverse complement strand
CGCCCCGGCAAATTCCTCCGACAACGGCCGAAGCCGTAGCACAGGTCTCGTTCGTTTCATGCCCCCAGCACATCAGAGGGGTCCGACATCGACCCGCCGATGTGTAGGATCATGAGAGACCATGGCTAGGCGGAAGAGGCCGGGCCGCAGATTCAGCACCGCGCCCATGAGCAGGCCGCCGGCGCTGCCCCCGCCCATCGCCAGCCGCGCCGGCGAGGTATAGCCCAGCTTCACCAGCTGCTCGGCGCAGCTGACGAAGTCGGTGAAGGTGGTGCGCTTGTTCATCATGCGCCCCGCGTCGTGCCATTTCTTTCCCAATTCACCGCCGCCGCGGATATGGGCCACTGCATAGGTGACGCCGCGGTCCACCAGCGAGAAGCGGTCGGAGGAGAAGTTGTCTGGAACGGAAATTCCATAGGAACCATATCCATACAGATAGAGCGGGCTCTTGCCGTCTTTGACCAATCCTTTTTTGTGCACCAATGCAATCGGCACCTGCACGCCGTCGGCCGCGGGGGCCCAGAGGCGCTCCACCTGGTACTTCGAGGCGTCGTAGTTCGGCACCGCCTGCTGCTTGAGCAGCTTCTGCCCCGGCGAGGCCATCTCCAGGTCGATGACCGAAGGCGGGGTCACGAACGATTGGTAATTGATTCGATAAGCCGATTGGCCGAACTCGGCATTGTGCTCCGGCGAGACCTGGTAGTCGGCCTCCGGAAAAGCCACCTGCCGGGTCTGGCCGCTGGCAAAGCTGTGGATGGAGATCTGCGGCAGCCCAGCCTGCCGCCCGTAAAGGACGAGGAAGTCCTGGAAGAGATCCATATCGTCGATGAAGACGTCGTCCTGGTGCGGAATCAGCTCTTTCCAATGGTCCCGGCCGGGCGCCGCCACCGGCGCGGTGACGACGCGGAAGTTCCGCCCGCCCGAGTTGGTGCGAATATAGAAAAGGTCGCCGCGGTGATCGAGGTAATACTCGTGGTCCTTCTCGCGCGGCTGCACCAGCGCGAGGCTGGCGCCCGAATCGCCGGCGCGGAAGAAGCGGACTTCCGACGCGGTGTGGCTGCCCGAGGTGACGAAGACGAACTCCTTGCTGCGCGACCGCTCGACGGAGAGGCCGAACATCTCGTCCTTCTCCTCGAAGAGCAGGTCATCCTTCGCCCCCCCGAGAATGTGCCGCCAGAGCTGGTTCGACCGCTTGGTCTGCGCGTCCTCGGTGACGTAGAAGAGGGTCTTCCCGTCCTTTCCCCAGACGAAGCGGTCCACCCGGGCGATGCTCTCCGGAAGGGTCTGGCCGGTCCGCAGATCTTTGACGTGCAGATCGTACTGGCGAAAGCCGGTCTCGTCGGTCGAGTAGGCCAGCAGCGCGCCGTCGTCGCTGGGAGTCCAGCCGCCCAGCCCGAGGAACTTCTTGCCGGCGGCCAGCGCGTTCTGGTCGAGGATCACTTGCTCGGGCGCGTCGGGCGATCCGGCCCTGCGGCAGAGGATCGGGTACTGCTTCCCCTTCTCGGTGCGCGAGTAATAGTAGAAGCCGTCGCGCAGGAACGGCACGTTCTGGTCGGTCTCCTGGATGCGCGAGAGCATCTCGGCGTAGAGCGCTTGGCGCAGGGGCTCTTGCGCGGCCGTCATCGCGTCGGTGTAGGCGGTCTCGGCGCGCAGGTGCTGCTCCACCTCGGGCGTGCCCTTGTTGCGCATCCAGAAGTAGTCGTCGATGCGCTTGTCGCCGTGGACGGTGACGTCCTTCGGTTCCTTGCGCGCCACCGGCGGCTGCGCGGTCGCGGCCTCCTTGCTGGGGCGGGGCGGCGAGGCGACGCAGGAGGCAGCGAGGGCGATGAGCAGCAGGCGCGCGTGGGTCATGGCGCGCGACGCTAGGGGAGCCGAGGGACTGCGGCAAGGACTCTCTTCGCGCTGTGCTGAAGCGCTTTTCTGAAAACCCGGGGAAACACGAATGAAGAAGGCGACGAAATTCCTGGCAGTGGCGGCTTCGATCCTGCTCGCGGCCTGCGGCGGAAGCGGCGGCAACCCTGCCCTCTCCAAGTCGTTCAACTACGGAGCCACGGCGGCGCCGACCTCGACGGAGACGGCCGCGGCCACCTCGGCGCAGGGCACCTCTCGCAGACGACCGGCTTCAGCAGCCAGCCGGACCGATCAGCGGCAGCGCCACCTCGGACTTCAGCGGCTCCGTCTCGGGGCAGGGCCAGAACGTCAACTTCGGCCTCGCCACCGCGGTGGTGCTCGACCTCACCTACCAGTCGTCGCCCAACTACCTGCGTGACGGGCGGAACCGCCGAGGTGAAGCGCGTCTGGACCAACCGGCCCAACAGCGCCAGCGGCCCGCAGTTCAACGACGCAGCCGTGAAGTTCACCTGGAGCGGATGCAACGCGGTGCGGGTCGCCCACGGAACCTAGGCGCGTCCGGCAAGGCGCCGCCCGCTCGCCTGCATGCCGGGCGGCGCCAGCCGCATGCCGCGTGGATCGCAGGACCTGCGTGTCCATGTTCGTCCCCAACAGGGGGAACGAACATGAAGAAGACGACCAGCAGCAAAGGCGTGCGAGAGATGAACCAGGCCTTGCAGACCGAGCTGATGCGCGACGAGGTCCAGCGCCTCGAGCAGCAGCGGATCGAGTTCGAGCACGGCGCGCGCCTGGCGCGGACCAACCTCTACGGGCTCGACCGGAAGGACCAGCGCGGCTGGGTGGACGCCAGGCGCAAGTAGTCAGGCCAGCGGGGCGGACCAGGCAAGCCGGAAGACCAGCGCTTCCGGCGCGCCGGGCGTCACCTGCGCGCGGCCCGTCTCGACGAAGCCGAACTTCTCCAGCAGGCGGATCGACGGCGCGTTGCCGGGCGAGACGAAGGCGGCCATCGCCTCGAGCTTCAGCCGGGCGCGCGCATCGGTGAGCGTCGCGGCCACTGCCTCCCGCGCGTAACCGTTCGACCAGAACTCCGGCAGGAAGGCGTAGCCGAGGTCGCGGTCGGCAAAGGCGTCGCGCTTGAGCACGCCGCACATCCCGATCGGCTGCCCGGTCTCTCTGAGGGTCACCGCCTCGAGCCCGTGGCCGTGCTTCGCGTAGCTCGCAAGCGGACCGTCCTCGAGATAGCGCACCGCCTGCTCGAGGGTGCGGACGCCGCGGTCGCCGATGTTCTGGAGAAACGACGGCTCATTGAGCAGCCGCAGCGCGAAGGCCGCGTCGCCCGTGGTGAAGCGGCGCAGCTGGAGCCGGGCGGTCTCGATCATGCCTGCTGCGCCTTGGCGGAGTCGCGCGAGCGCAACAGTCGCAGCGAGATCACCAGCGCCAGCACCATCAACGTCAAGAGCGCCTCCTCGATCATGACGTTGCGCAGCTGCAGCGGGTTGGGCTTCTCCATCACGCGGGAGAACTCGGCGGTCAGCACCAGGATGCGGCGGATGGCGGCGATCAGGCCCACCACCAGGAACGGCTCGGGCAGGAGCGCGTGGGCGCGGAAGGAGACCTGCACGGTGTAGAGGAGCTCGACGATCATGAGGATGAGCAGCGCCCGGTCGAGCAGCTCGATGATGGCGCTGGGGGGCGCTCCGGCCAGCGCGCTCTGCCAGAGCGCCTTCCCGCCGCCGAGGAGCAGCGCCCCAGCGCTGTAGGCGAGGAGCAGGCCCAGGCCGACGTAGACCGCGTCCTCGAAGTGGCCGAACCAGCGCGAGATGCTGTCGCGCACCCGGCGGGCGCCGGCGCTCTCGCTCTTGCCGCTGGTCGGCTCCGGATCGACCGCCATCATTCGCTCCTACCAGAAACGAAGGCTCTCCGGATCGCCTTCATGCAGACTCCAGCTCGTCGCAGAGCGCCAGCAGCTTCGTGACGGTGGTGAAGTTGCGCGCGGTGCCGGGCCCGCCCAGCGCGCGGTCAAGGATGGCGGAGGTCAGCCTGGTGCGCCCCATGCCATCAGGATAGTAGATATACAAAACGCCGCCGGCCAGCTTCGCCTGCTCGGGCCCGCGATCCCAGGCGGCCAGCGTCTTCGCCGCGGAGGCGAGCGGCTTGCCGTCGAAGAAGAGGAGGATGAGGTGGCTCGGGTCGGCCTCGGCCTCGCGCACAAATGGGTTGGCCGCGAGCGCCGCGCGCAGCTGGGCAGCGGTCCGCAGGAAGAGCCCGGGGCGGAAGCCGAAGCGCGCTTCGATGACGCTGCCCAGCTTCTTCCCAAGCGCCGCCGTGCTGCCGCTGCAGCGGAAGACCACGTTTCCGCTCTGCAGCAAGGTCTTGACTCCGGTGCAGCCGGCCTCGGCATAGACCTCGGACAGCGCCGCCATCGGGATGAGGTTCCGCCCGCCCACGTTGATGCCGCGCAGCAGGGAAGCGTAGACGGGCATGGGCTCGTGGTAGCACGACAGCGCCGCGGGCGACGCGCTATGCTCGGCGCATGATCAAGTACTACGGCAAGCCCGGCTGAACCGGCTGCGTGAAAGCGCGGGAGTTTCTCGCGCAAGCGAAGCAGGAGACCGAGGAGCGCAACCTCATCAAGCAGCCGCTCTCGGTGGCGGAGCTGCGCGCGCTGGCCAGGAAAGCCGGCGGCGCCGAGGCGCTGGTGGCTCCCAAGCGGCGCGGCGAGGCCGAAGGACTCTCGGGCGACCAGCTCCTCACCTGGCTCTCCGAGGACGGCGGGCGGGTGCGGCGCCCCATCATCGAGGTGGGCAAGAAGCTGGTGCTGGGATTCGCCGCCGACGCCCGCGCGGCGCTGGCGGGTTACCTCGAGGAGCGCCTATGAACCTGCCGCTGCTTCGGGAGCGGGCCGCCCTGCTCCTCCGCCTCCACGACCGCTCGCGCATCCTGATCTTGCCCAACTGCTGGGACGCGGTGAGCGCGCGCATGATCGAGAGCCTGGGCTTTCCGGCCATCGCCACCGGCAGCGCCGGGGTGGCCGCGGTCCTCGGCTACGCCGACGGCGAGCGCATCCCCCGCGGCGAGATGCTGGACATGGTGGCGCGCATCGTCCGCACGGTGAAGGTGCCGGTGACGGCGGATCTCGAGGCGGGCTACGGCGATCCGGGCGGCACCGTCGAGGCGGCGCTGGAGGCCGGCGCGGTGGGGATGAACTTCGAGGACGGCCTCGCGGCAGGCGGCCTCGCCACCAAGGCCGAGCACGTCCGGGGCATCGCCGCCGCCCGCGCCGCAGCCGACCGGCACGGCGTCCACTTCGTCATCAACGCGCGCACCGACGTCTTCTTGCAGCGCATCGGCGAAGAGGGCGGCCGCCTGGACCACGCGCTCGACCGCGCCCGCGCGTACCTGGCCGCCGGCGCCGACTGCATCTTCGTCCCGGGCGTCTACGACGCGGAGACCATCGGCAAGCTGGCGAAGGGCATCGCGGGACCGCTCAACGTCCTGGGCGCTGCGCTCGCGCCGCCCATCGCCACGCTCTCGGCCCTGGGCGTCGCCCGGGTCAGCGCCGGCGCCGGTCCCATGCGCGCCGCTCTCACCGCCGGCAAGCGCGCGGCCGAGGAGATGCGCGACCGGGGGACCTTCACTTTCGCCGATGGGATCCTGAGCGGCGCGGAGGTCGGCGCGCTGTTGAACATCAAGGCGTGAAGTCGCGCCGCAGGCAGGCGCGGGCCGCAGCGTCCGATTCTGGTTCGCGCTGTCTCGAAACGAGACCCCCCTCCGCGGCGGCCCCAGAGGAGCGCGGCTTGGCACCGCTGCTGCAATCAAGGGCGGCGGCGGTCCGCTCCGGGCCGCGACTGCGGAGGCATCGATGCGGTGGATGGTGGTGGTGGCGCTGTGCGCGGCGGCGTGCGGCGGAGTGGAAGAGGCGGGCAGCGGTGTGGACAACGCCGACAACCTCGAGTCGGGCACGCCGCACGCGCTCTTCCTGCACGGCGGCGAGAAGGCCGCGCCGGCAGCGAAGCTTGTGGACTATGGCGGCCCCGTCCTCGAGAGCGCCCGGGTGGTGGCGGTGCTCTGGGGACCGGCGGTCGATGCGCAGGTCGCCGCGCGCATCGGCGACTTCTACCGGGCGGTGGTCGGCAGCTCCTACTTCAGCTGGCTGAAGGAGTACGACACCGCCAGGCAGAAGATCGGGCGCGGGGCGCTGGAAGGCGTCTTCACCATCGCGCCTTCGCACAGAGGGTCGTCGCTCACCGACGGGCAGATCGAAAAGGAGCTGGCGGCGCAGATCAAGAAGGGCGCGCTGCCCACCGCCGGCGCCAACACCATCTACCTCATCCACCTGCCGCCCGGCGTGAAGGTCACCATGGGCGGCTCGAGTTCCTGCGAGGCGGGCGGGTTCTGCGGCTACCACAGCGCCTTCCGCTCGGGCCGCGCTCACCTCCGCTACGCCGTGCTGCCCGACATGGGGCAAGGCAGCGGCTGCGACACCGGCTGCGGCGGCGGCTCACCGTTCGCGGCGGTGACCTCGGTCGCCTCCCACGAGCTGGTCGAGGCGGTCACCGATCCCGACGTCGGTCTCGCCCGCGGCCTCGCCGCGCCGCTCGCCTGGTACGACGCCGCCAACGGAGAGATCGGCGACATTTGCGCCGGCCACGAGGGCAAGCTGCGCGCGGGCAGCGCGGTGTGGACGGTGCAGAAGCAGTGGTCGAACAAGGCCTCGGCCTGCGTGCTCAACGGCCGCTGAGGGCAAGGGGTGCCGCGGGCTCGCGCCGGCACAAAGGTGTCGGGTGGGAGCGCGGCGGCGGGTCGTTCTGGGCAAGCTCCCCCGATTTCAGCGGACGGCGCCGCGTCGGATCGACAAAGATGTCCGGCGCGCACCGGTCCGGGTGTCCAGGCCAGGGGAGGTCGGTTGACCGAAGGCCAGAAGAGGGTCGCCGAGCTTTACCAGCTGCATGGCCCCGCCATCTACCGGCGGTGCCTGCGGCTTCTGCACGACCGCGAGGCGGCGCAGGACGCCACGCAGGAGGTCTTTGGAAAGCTCATGCGCGATCTCGACCGAGTCTCCCAACTGCCCGAGGCGCTGCCGTGGATCTTCCGCGTCGCCACCAACCATTGCCTGAACGAGCGGCGCAACGCCGGGCGCCGCCGGACCGAGCCGCTGCCGGAGCTGGAGCTGCACGCCTCGGCGGACCCGGTGGCCTATCCGGAGCGGCAGCTGGCCCAGCGGGTGCTGGCGCGCTTCGATGCGGCGACGCAGGCGGTAGCGGTGGGCGTGCTGGTGGACGGACTCGAGCACGACGAGGTGGCGCGGACGTTGGGGCTCTCCTCGCGGACGGTCTCCCGCAAGCTGGCCCGGTTTCTCGGCAACGCGAGGAAGTATCTGACGAGGAGCGACTCATGAGCGGACGCTGCCCTTCGGAGCTGGCCCTGGAAGAGCACCTGGCGCGGCCGGGCGGTCCGGTCGCGGCGCACCTCGCGGACTGCCCGTCCTGCCA
>JANXXR010000227.1 GCA_025350525.1 Deltaproteobacteria bacterium | reverse complement strand
AGGCGCTGCACGCCGCCGCCCGCAAAGTGGTGAGCGACGCCGGGCAGGCCGAGCGCTTCCTCCACCGCACCGGCCACAGCATCGGCCCGCGCGGCCACGGCGACGGCGTCAACAACGACGACTTCGAGACCCGCGACGGGCGGCGACATCTGCCCGACACCTGCTTCTCGGTGGAGCCGGGCATCTACCTGGCCGGGCGATTCGGCATCCGCAGCGAGATCGATGTCTGCCTGCCGGGCGGCAAGCCCGAGCTTCGCGGCGGCGCGGGGCAGACTTCGGTGCCGGCCCTGCTCGTGCCGTAGATCGCGGCGGGGGGACGCGCGTTCAGCCGGGAACCCCGCACTGGAGGTTTCCATGCTGCTCGCCCTCGCCCTCTTGATCTCTGCCCCGCCGATCTCTGCCCCGCCCATCTCCGCCCCGCTCCGCGTCACCACCCAGCTCGAGCGCAGCTTCCTCCCGGAGAGCGGGGGCGGGGAGGTCTACCTCCAGATCGACCTGGTCGCCGAGCCGTCCCGCGAGTCCGCCCGCCGCGTGCCGGTGAACGCGGTGCTGATCCTCGACCGCTCGGGCTCGATGAGCGGCTCCAAGCTCGACCGCGCCAGGGAGGCCGCCCGCGCGCTGGTGGAGGCGCTGGGCCCGAAGGACCGCTTCGCCATCGTCGACTTCTCCGACGGCGCCCGCGTGCTGGTGCCTTCCTCCGCGGCTACGCAGGAGGCGAAGGTCTCGGCCCTGGCCGCCATCGCGCGGCTGCAGGCCGACGGCGGGACCAACCTCTCCGCAGCCTTCGAGGCCGCCGCTCCCCAGCTCTCGGAAGGGCGCCAGCAGGGCCGCGTCGACAAGCTCGTCCTCGCCTCCGACGGGCAGGCCAACCAGGGGATCTCCGCCCGGCCCGCGCTCCTGCGCCTCGCCCTCCAGCTCTTTGGCGGCGCCACCGTCAGCAGCTTCGGCATCGGCGAGGACTACGACGAGCAGTTCATGACCCGCCTCGCGGTCCAGGCCGGCGGCCGGGCGCGCTACGTCTCGGACGGGGCGGCGCTGGCCCAGGCCTTCGCCCAGGAGTTCTCCCGCGCCGCGGCAGCGGTGGCCCACGATGTGCGGCTCGAGGTCCGCCCTTTCAAGAACGTGCAGGTGGAGCGCGTGCTCGGCTTCGAGGCCGCGGCGGGCGGAGTCCGGCTGCCCGACATCTCCGCCGGCGAGGAGCGGCGCGTGCTGGTCAAGCTGCGGGTGCCGCCGGGGCGGGGGACGGCGGAGCTGGCGGACATCAACCTGACTTTCCGGGACGCGAGCGGCAACGAGCAGAAGGTCCGCACCAGCGCACAGGCGCAGTACACGGCGGACGCGGGCAAGCTCGACGCCCAGCAGCCGAACCGCATCACCTGGCAGGCCGCCATGGGCGAGATGGCCGACGCCGCGGCGGACGCGCTCAAGTACCAGGCGGAGAACAGGCCGGCCGAGGCGCGGCGGGCGGAGGCGCAGGTGCAGACGCTGGCGGCGAAGGCTTCGATGTCTGCCCCGGCCAGGGCGGCGCACCTGCTGCAGGAGAGGGCGTCGGAGTACGGCTTGCAGCTCTTTCGGAGCGGGGAAGGGGGGCAGGTGGCGCGCAAAAAGCTCTCGGCCGCGACGGCGGAGGACAGCACGATTCCGGCCGACTTCTAGAGGGGTAGAGATCGGGCCGGGGTAGAGATCGGGCCGGGGCAGAGATAGCGATGGGCGGAGATCGGCGCCGGGCGGAGGACTACTCTGCCCGGCGCCGGATCCATTCGGCGAGCAGCCGCACTCCAGCGCCCGTTCCTCCGCGCGGGTTGTACCCGCGCTCTTTGTCCACCGACGCCGGCCCGGCGATGTCGAGGTGCGCCCAGGGAACCTTGCCGACGAAGTGCTGCAGGAAGAGCGCGGCGTTGATCGCCCCCCCGTACCGCCCGCCGGTGTTCTTCAGATCCGCCACCGGGCTCTTGATCAGCTCGTCCATCTCGGGCGGCAGCGGCATGCGCCAGATGGGCTCGCCTGCCGTCCGCGCCGCCGCCTGCAGCTCCCCCGCGAGCGCGTCGTCGTTGCTGAAGAGCCCGGTGATCCACGGCCCCAGCGCCACCAGGATGGCGCCCGTAAGGGTCGCCAGATCGATCACCGCCGCCGGCTTCTCCTCGACGGCCCAGGCCAACACGTCCGCCAGCACCAGGCGGCCTTCGGCGTCGGTGTTGAGCACCTCCACGCTGGTGCCGCTCTTGCCGACGATGACGTCACCCGGCTTGTAGGCGTTTCCGCTGGGCATGTTCTCGCAGGCGCCGAAGTAGCCGTGCACCGCGAAGGGCGGCTTGAGCGCCGCCACCAGCCGCAGGGCGGAGATCACCGCCGCCGCGCCGGCCATGTCCACCTTCATGTCCTCCATCCCCGACGCCGTCTTCAGGGAGAGCCCGCCGGAGTCGAAGGTGATGGCCTTGCCGACCAGCGCCACCGGCCTGCCCGTCGCCCGCCGCGGCTCCCAGGACAGCTTGACCAGCTGCGGCTCCTCCACGCTGCCCTGCGCGACGCCGAGGAAGAGGTTCATCCCCAGCTTCTTGATCTGTGCCCGCGGGAGCACCTGGCACTGCAGGCCGTGCACCTTGGCGATGTGACGCGCCTCCGCTGCCAGCGCGCGCGGCGTGATGCGTCCGGCGGGCTCGTTGACCAGATCGCGCGCGGCATTGACCGCCTCCGCGATCGCCACGCCATACCGCGCCGCCTCGACGATGGCCCGCGCCGGCTTCACCGGGCTGAGCAGCTCGACGCGCTGGAGCTTGAAGGGCTTCTTCTCCTTCTTGTACCGCTCGAAGACATAGGCGCCCAAGGACGCCCCTTCTGCCGCCGCCTGCACCTCGCGCTGCAGCGCCGCGTCCGCCGCCCAGGGCCAGGCGATGGCCAGCGTCTTCGCCCCCGCCGCCTTGGCCGCCTTCACCGCCCGCGCGGCGGCGCCGCGCAGCTGATCCAGCGTGCGGTCCTGGTCCTTCTCGCGCCCGAGCCCCAGCACCAGGATTCGCTGCGGCCCCGCCTTGCCGTGCGAATGCAGGCTGAGATGTTGCCCTTCCGCGCCCTTGAACTCCTCGTCGATCACGCAGCGCAGCAGCACTCCGCCCACTGCCCGGTCGAGATCGGCCAGCCGCGCGTCGGCGATGGTGCCGCGCACCACCGCGCCTTCGCGCACGCAGAGCGCCAGCAGATCCGAGGAGTGCGAGACCGGGTTTCCAGCGAGGACCGTCGTCTGCAAAGGCAAATGAGCTCCCTATCGAAACCGCAGGAACGACTGCACGATCTCGTGCACCAGCGCCGGCACCGAGATCTCGTTGCGCTCGGCGATGCTCTCGAGCTGCATCAATTCGCCCGACGGAAAGGCGACCGCCACCGTCGAGAGCTGCCCGCGCCCCGGCAGCGTCGCCTGCCGCGGCGTGGGAATTCCCAGGTCGCGCGGCCCCGAGACGTCCTCGGTCAGCTGGTCCACGTCGAGCTGCTGCAGCCGCTGCGCCTCGGGCGGCCCCGAGACCCGCGCGCGCTCGGCGTCCATCTCGTCGGTGAAGAGTTGCTTCATGAAGGTGGCGAGGTGCTGGTTCGAGGGCGTGAACTCGTTGTTGGCGAGGAACTCGTCGAGGTCGTACTGCATCTCCCAGGCGCTCTGGTACCGCTGCTCCGGCTCCTTCTCCAGAGCGCGCATGAGGATCTGCTCGATCTGCTCGGGCACGTCCGGCTTGAAATAGCTGGGCTTGTAGATCTTCCCGTCGGTAATGGATTTCAAGACGGCGACGTCGCTCTCGCCGGTAAACAACTTGAAGCCGGTGACCCATTCATAGAGCACCACTCCCAGCGAGAAGATGTCGCTGCGGTGATCGAGCGGCTTTCCCATGCATTGCTCGGGGGACATATAGGAGAGCTTTCCCTTGATCTCCCCGGCGCGGGTCATCTCGACCTGGTTGGCCGCCTTGGCGATGCCAAAATCGAGGACCTTCACGCCGCCGTCGAAGCTGACGAAGATGTTCTCGGGTGTGACGTCGCGGTGGACGATGCCGAGCGGGCGCCCCTGCACGTCGGCCTTCTGGTGCGCGTAGAAAAGTCCCTCGAGGACCTGCGAGGCGATCTTGCAGGCGTAGACGATGGGAAAGGCGATGCCCTGCGCTTCGGCCTTTGGCATCACCCGGCGCATGTCGCGGCCGAAGAGATACTCCATGGCGATGAAGTAGCTGTTCTCCGCGGCGGAGGGGTCGCTGACCTTCCCGAGGTCGTGGATCTGGATGATGTTGGGATGGGTCAGCTGCGCCGCCAGCTTGGCCTCGTTGAGGAACATCCGCACGAAGCTCTTCTTGTCGCCGAGGTGCGGGCGGATGCGCTTGAGGACGACCGTCTTCTCGAAGCCCTCGGGGCCCATCTGGCGGGCGAGGAAGATCTCGGCCATGCCGCCGACGGCGATGCGATCGAGAAGAAGATACTTTCCGTACTGCTGCTCGCGCATGACCTTCGCGTCCCCTCGCTGCTGCAAGGGGGCGCGTCATAGCGCCATCTCTGCCCTAGCGCAATGCGGCGGGCCAGTAGCGGAGAGCGCAGCTCTGCGGCCGCCCGTAGGGATTGCGCTCGAGGGAGGTGGGCGTGTGCTGCAGGATGGTGCCGTCGAGGCCAACCCGCAGCTCCGAAGTGTCGCAGGTGCCCGGCGCGAGGTCGAGGTCGTAGTGCGCGCAAGAGTTGCCGCCCCTAGAGACCAACTCGAGGCGCTGCGTGCAGGCGCCGCCGGTCTCGCCGTTGGGGAGAAGCGCGTAGGCGGTGCGGTTGCGGATCGGCGCCAGGTTGGTGTTGGGCCGCGACGCGAGCCACGCCGGCGCCGGCTGCGGCGAGCTGCTGCCGGCGGCCACGGTCACGAGCCAGGTGCTGCGATTGGCAGCGAAGAACCCGCCGTCCGCGTCCACGCGCCGCACCGCGAGGCCGCCGCCGAGGAGCGGCGCGGTCTCGAACCAGGTGTTCGCTCCCGGCGTGAAGCCGGTGAGGAGGGTGAAGCTGCCGGTGGCGGGGGTGCCGTCGCCGTCGAACCACTGCCCCGAGACGCAGCCGCTGCAGTCGCCGGCCTGGATGACGAGGACGTGGAAAGCGAGATCGACGCCGAGGCCGAAGACGGGCGCGTCGCGCTCCAGGTCGCGCGGGCCAAACGTCCCGCGGTTGGTCAGGACGCGGCGGCGGTTGGGAAGGCCGCTGTTGTCTTCGGCGATGGCGCCGGCGACCAGGATGCCGCTGCTGGGATCGGCAGCGACGACGTGCTCGTCCAGGTAGAGGCGCAGCGACGGAGTGACCGCGCGGCTGCTGCCGTCTACGGGAGAGACCCCGGCGAGGTGGAAGTGCAGCGCGCCCTCGTCGACGTAGCTGTAGAAGTAGCTGTCGCCGCCGGTGAGCACCGGCTGGGGTGTGAGATCGCCGTGCCACAGGCCGTAAGTGGCGCCGCCGCTTCCGGTGCTCGCGTCGAAGAACGTCCAGGAGGGATGCGCCGCCATGTCGGTCTTCATCTGCGCGATGGTGCCGTAGCCGTTGGCGATGGCGAGGCCGCAGGCGCCGTTGATGCCGTCGAAGACGGCCGACCAGGTCTGCTGCGCGCCGATGGAGGAGGGGGCGACGCCGTCGCATTCGGAGGCGACCGTGCCGCCGTCTGCTGTGCCGGCGTCAACTCCGCCCGTGCCGCCGCCGCTGCCGGCGTCAACTCCGCCCGTGCCGCCGCCGGCGTCAACTCCGCCCGTGCCGCCGCCGCTGCCGGCGTCAACTGCGCCCGTGCCACCGCCGCCGCCGGCGTCAACTCCGCCCGTGCCGCCGCCGCTGCCGCCGTCAACTCCGGCCGGGCCGCCGCCCGCGTCGGGTGCGACCGGACTTCCACTGCCCGTCCCGCCGCCGCCAGCGCTCCCGCAACCTACCGTGAGGCAAAGTCCAGTCGCGACCGCAACCAACCAAGCGCCCGCTCGCCCGCATGACTCCTCCGACCCTCCCGCGCGAAACTAGCCACCCGCCGATGCCGTCGGGAGTCGCCGCCGTTGATTTCCGGCATCGCCGCGAGTAGCTTCCGCGCCTTTCCAAGTCATGAACGACAAGCTGCAGGAGATCGAGCAGAGGTTCGAGCGCCTCACCGCCGACCTGGGAAACCCCGAGGTCATCGGCGACCGCGCGCGCTTCTCGCAGGTGGCCAAGGAGCGCTCCCAGCTGGAGCCGCTGGTCGAGGCCTTCCGGGAATACCGGCACGTGCAGAAGGATCTCGACGAACACCGGGCCATGCTCGAAGACGCAGAGATGCGCGACCTCGCCCGGGAGGAGCTGCCGGCGCTTGAGCAGCGCGCCGCCGTGCTCCTGGAGAAGGTCAAGATCCTGCTCCTGCCCAAGGATCCCAACGACGAGCGCAGCGTCATCCTCGAGGTGCGGGCCGGCGCGGGCGGAGATGAGGCCGGCCTCTTCGCGCAGGAGATCCTGCGCATGTACCTGCGCTACGCCGAGCGCAAGGGCTGGCGGTACAGCCTGATGGACTCGAGCGACAACGCCGCCGGCGGCATCAAGGACGCCAGCGTCACCATCGAGGGCGACGGAGTGTATAGTTACTTGAAATATGAGTCGGGCGTGCACCGCGTCCAGCGCGTCCCGGCCACCGAGGCGCAGGGCCGCATCCACACCTCCACCGCCACCGTCAGCGCCATGCCCGAGGCGGAAGAGGTCGACATCCAGATCAACCCCGCCGACATCCAGATGGACGTGATGCGCTCCACCGGCGCCGGAGGGCAGAGCGTCAACACCACCGACTCGGCAGTCCGGCTGACCCACAAGCCCACCGGCGTAGTGGTCAAGTGCCAGCAGGAGAAGTCGCAGCTGAAGAACCGCGCCATGGCGCTGAAGATGCTGCGGGCCAAGCTGTACGAGATGGAGTTGGAGAAGCGCCAGAGCGCCCGCGACGCCACCCGCCGCTCGCAGGTGGGCTCGGGTGACCGCAGCGAGAAGATCCGCACCTACAACTTTCCCCAGGACCGCTTGACCGACCACCGCATCGCGCTCACCCGTCACAACCTCGCCGCGGTGATGGATGGCGACATCGAGGATCTGATCGTGGCCTGCCGGACCTTCTTCCAGGCCGAGGCCCTGCGGCAGCAGCAGGCGCAGGCATGACGGTCGCCGAGCTCCTGCAGCACACCGCCCAGCGGCTGGCCGCGCCCGAGTTGGTCAGCGAGGATCCGCAACAGGAGGCGCGTGAACTTCTGGCGCACGCGCTCGGCACCGTGCCGGCGCGGCTGCGCGCGGACACCAGCGTCGACCCGCACGCGCACGGCGAGTTCATCCGGCTGCTCGCGCGCAGGCTGGCCTCCGAGCCGACCGGGTACATCGTCGGCGCGGTGGAGATCGACGGGCTCCGCTTCAAGGTGGATCGGCGGGGCTTCATCCCGCGGCTCGACCTGCCGGTCCTGATCCACGCCGGCCTCGAGGGCGTGGGCAGAGATGCCAAAGGCTTCGCGCTCGACCTCGCCTGCGGAATCGGCGCGGCCGGCATCTGCGTAGGCCACGCGCGGCCCGGACTTCGAGTGGATCTCGCCGACGTCTCGGCGGAGGCCATCGAGCTCGCGCGGGAAAATGCCGAGCTGCTCATCCCCGGCCGCGCGCAGGCGTACGCGGGGGACCTCTTCGAGCCGCTGCCGCGGGGGCGCAAATATCAGATCGTCACCGCCAATCCGCCCTGGGTTCCCGACGGCACCGAGCTGCCCGAAGAGGTGCTCAACGAGCCGCACGTCAGCTTCTTCGGCGGGCCGGACGGGCTCGACGTGGTCCGGCGGATCATCCACGAGCTCCCCGCCTGGATGGCGCCCGGCGGCATCTATGCCCAGGAATGCGATCCGTCGCAGGTCGAGAAGGTGCGGGGCCTGCTCGCCGCCGCCGGCCTGCGCGAGCCGAAGGCGCACGCCGACAAGGAAGGCGTGAAGCGCGTCGTCTCCGCCAGGCAGCCATGACCTGGACGGTGCGGTCGCTCCTGGCCTGGGCGCGCGAGTGGCTGGCGAGCAAGGGAGTCGAAAGCCCGCGGCTCGACGCCGAGCTGCTGCTCGCCTCCGCGCTCGGCTGCGACCGGGTGCGGCTGTACATCGACGTGGACAAGCCGCTCGCTCCCGAAGAGCTGGCGCGCTTCAAGCCGCTGGTGCAGCGCCGGGCCGCGCGCGAGCCGGTCGCCTATATCCTCGGCAGCAAGGAGTTCTACGGGCGCAGATTCGATGTCTGCCCCGGCGTCTTCATCCCGCGTCCGGAGACGGAGCTTTTGGTGCAGCTGGCGCTGGAGGCGATTCCGCGCGGCGCCGAGGTCCGGGTGCTCGATCTCTGCGCGGGCTCGGGGGCGGTGGGCGTCACCATCGCAGCCGAGCGGCCGCAGGCGCTGGTGGATCTGGTCGAGCTCTCGCCCCAGGCGGCGGAGGTGGCGCGGCGCAACGCGGAGAAGCACGCCCCCGGGCGGGCGGTGGTTCTGCAGGGGGACCTCTATGGAGCGCTTCCGCCGGGACAGCGCTACCCGATCATCGTCGCCAATCCGCCGTATGTCCCCTTGGCGGATGGGCCAAGGCTCGCGCCCGACATCCTCGATCACGAGCCGCACCTCGCGCTCTTTGCGGGAGAGGACGGGCTGGAGGTGCTGCGCGCCCTCATCTGCGGGCTGCGCGGTCGGCTCGAGCCCGGCGGCCTCTTCGGGGCGGAGATCGATCCGCCGCAGAGCGCGCGGGTGGCCGACCTGTGCAAGGCTGCCGGTCTCAGCGGCGTGCGGGTGGTGCGCGATCTGGCCGGCCTCGACCGGCACGTGACGGGCAGAGCTGCAGGGGAGGGTTAGATGGACGCGATCGAGATCACCGGCGGGCGGCCGCTGCGCGGCGAGGTGACGGTCTCCGGATCCAAGAACGCGACGCTCCCGCAGATCGCGGCGGCGCTCCTCGCTCCGGGGCGCTCGGTGTTCCGCGGCGTGCCGGACCTGGCCGACATCCGCACGCTGGGCCGGCTGCTCGCGCACATGGGGGCGCGGGTCGAGCGCGACGGGGACACGCTCTCCATCGACGCGGCGGACGTCGGCACGCCCGAGGCGCCGTACGAGCTGGTCAAGACCATGCGCGCGAGCGTCCTGGTGCTGGGCCCGCTGGTGGCGCGGTTCGGGCGCGCCCGGGTATCTCTGCCCGGCGGCTGCGCCATCGGGGCGCGGCCCATCGATCAGCACCTCAAGGCGCTGGAGGCGCTGGGCGCCCGCATCGAGCTGTCCCACGGCTACGTCGAGGCCAAGGCCGACCGGCTGCGCGGGGCCCGCATCCTCTTCGACCTTCCCACCGTCACCGGCACCGAGAATCTGATGATGGCGGCGGCGCTGGCCGAGGGCCGGACCCTGCTCGAGAACTGTGCCCGCGAGCCCGAGATCGTCGCCCTCGCCGACGCGCTCAACTCCATGGGCGCGCAGGTCCAAGGCGCCGGCGGCAGCGCGATCACCATCGACGGCGTCACCGCGCTCCGGCCCATGGATCTCGCCGTCATCCCCGACCGCATCGAGGCCGGCACGCTGCTGGCGGCGGCGCTGATCACCGGCGGCGATGTGCTGGTGCGCGGCGCGCGGGCCGAGGATCTCGAGGCTCCCCTCGCCAAGATGCGCGAGGCCGGGGCGGAGATCAGCGTCGAGGGGGCGGGGCTGCACATCGTCGCGCCGCAGCGGCTGGAGGCGGTCGACTTCATCACCGCCCCCTTTCCCGGCTTCCCCACCGATCTCCAGGCGCAGCTGATGGCCTGCCTCTCGGTGGCCAGGGGCGCCTCGCGGGTGGTGGAGACGGTCTTCGAGAACCGCTTCATGCACGTGCAGGAGCTGTCGCGGATGGGGGCGGACATCGCCATCGACGGACACACGGCGGTGGTGCGGGGGGTCGATCATCTCTCGGCCGCGCCGGTGATGGCCACCGACCTGCGCGCCAGCGCCTCGCTGGTGCTTGCGGGGCTGCGGGCAGAGGGCACCACCACCGTCCACCGCGTCTACCACCTCGACCGCGGCTACCAGGCCCTCGAGACGAAGCTGGCCGCGCTCGGAGCCAGCATCCGCCGCGTCAAAGGCACACTGTAGGCTTTGGCCGTTGCCCTCGCGAGTGGCGGTGGGCTAGGCTTCCTGAAGACAACCCTCACCGGAGTCTCAACACCCCATGGATTGCCCGCGTGACAACACCGAGATGTCCGAGCTCACCGACGGCGAGGACCGCGTCCTCCACCGTTGCGCCGAGTGCGGGGGTCTCTGGCTGGACGTCGCGGATCTGAACCGGATCCTCCTGCACGCCGGTCTTCCCACGCTCGAGGCGATGGGCGGACGGGCCAACCCCGAGGAGGACGCCGGCCTCTGCCCGGTGGACACCGTCGGGCTGCTCGCCATCGAGAGCCAGCACAAGCGCAACCCGCTGGTCTACGAGACCTGCGAGAGCTGCGGCGGCATCTGGCTCGAGTCGGCCGACTTCGCCGACTTCGCCGAGGAAGGCGGCACGGCCGAGCAGCTGACCAAGGGCATCGTCGACTTCTATCGGGACTTTGCCGTCAACATCTCGCACGTCCCGCACAAGGCCGCGCGCAAGTAGCTGCCGTAGACAGTTCGCGTCCGATGCGGTCTACCGGGCGCGCCATGGGAAGACTCCTCTGTGTCGCCGCGGCCTGCGCCGCCTTCGTCTCCTGCAGGAAGGAAGAGGCCCGGACGGCCGGCACGTCCTCGCCGCCGCCGTCCGCGACGGTCAAGGCGCCACCTCAGCCCCCGCAGAACGTGCAGGAAATCGAGCCCAACGATTTCCAGCACGCGCAGGCCATTCCCGAGCGGGCGGTGGTCGCCGGGAGCCTCGCGCCGCCCAAGGCCCGCTCGGCGGATGAGGACTGGTATCGGCTCGAGCCCCGGCGCAAGCTCGCGCTACGCCTCGAGCTGAAGCCCGTCGGAGAGGCGAGGCTGGATGCCTGGCTGGAGCTGTACGACCGCGATCGCAACCGGCTCGTGCGGGTGCATGCGGGAGGAGACGACAAAGGCGTCATCCCGGCGGCGGCTTGCTCCGACGCGTGCTTCGTCAAAGTGTCGGGGACGGTGGCCGCTCCTTACCAGCTGGTGGTGCTGGGCGACGACCCGGTGGAGGGCCGCGAGCTCGAGCCCAACGACCGCGCGGTGGACGCCACGTCTCTCGCTCCCGGACAGCCGATGCAGGGGACCTTTCTCTCGGGCGAGGACGAGGACTGGTACCGACTTTCGATCTCTGCTCTGCAGCCGGGACAGTTCCTCCGCGTCGAGCTGACCGGTGTGGACGGCGTGCGCCCGGAGTTGGAAGTGCGCGCGCTGTCGGACGGCGCGCTGCTGGCTTCGTTCCGGGCGGCCGGGGCGGGGCAGGCTCTCTTCGTGCGCGACCTCTCACTGCACCTCGGCGAAGCGGCGGCGAAACCCGACGCCGGGGCCGCGATCTCTGCCCCGGATGCCGGATCGTCCATCTCCGCCCCCGGCGCCGGAACGGTGATCTCTGCCCCGGAGGCCGGAGCGCTGATCCCCGCGCCTGACGCAGGAGCGGTGATCTCTGCCCCAGACGCCGGATCCGCTGCTGAGGCCGGAGCCGTGATCTCCGCCCCGGATGCTGGAGCGTCAATTCCCACCTCCAACGCCGGACCGGCGATCTCTGCCCCAGCCGCCGGAGCGGAGATCTCCGCCCCGGACGGAGACGTGGCGATCTCTGCCCCCGACGCCGGAGCATTCATTCCCGCCTCAGCCGCGCCCGCGCCTGCTGGCTACTACCTGGTGCTCAAGTCCGGGGTCATCGCCCGCAACAAGCGCGGCGCGGCGCCGCTGGTGCCGTACACGCTGACCGCCTTCCTCGAAGCCGGAGCACCGGACCTGGAGCAGGAGCCAAACGACGATCCCCGGCGCGCCTCGCCAATGGAGACCACCGCCACCGGCTGGATCGCGCCGGCGGGCGATCAGGACTGGTACCGCGTCCACACCGACGCCCCCGCGGTCCTGCATGCCGAGGTGAGCGGCGTCGAACGGGCAGACATCGAACTGGCTGTCTACGGCCCCATGCCCGCGGCCGAAGGCAAGCCCCCGCTGCTCGCGCGAGCCAACGAAGGCGGACCCCGCGAGGGGGAGACGCTGCCCGCCGTCGGCCTGCCCCAAGGCGACAGCTTCGTGCTGGTGCAGTCCGCGGCCCGCGAGCTCGAGGGCAAGTGGGTGCGCGACGGCGAGGATCGGCAGCACCCCTACCGGCTCGTCCTCGCGCTCTCGCCCGACGACGGCTCGCTGGAGCGCGAGCCTAACGACGACCTCCAGACGGCACAGACCCTGGCGCTGCCCGTCGCGCTCCGGGGCTGGATCTGGCCGCGCAAGGACGTGGACGTCTTCCGCTTCCATGTGGCGGCAGGACACGAGCCCGTCAGCATCACGCTGGGGGCCGTCCGGGGCGTCGATCTGATGTTGCGGCTGCTCCAGGTGCACGGCGGGGCGGGCGAGGTGATCGGCTCCAGCGACTCCGCGCGCGGCGAAGGCGAGGAGAAGCTGCTCTCGGTGCCGCTGAAAGAGGGCGACTACGCAGTCGAGGTGTCGAGCCCGCACCACAAGGATGCGAGCGCGACGCAGCCCTACACGCTGACGATCCAGTGAGGGCGGAGATCGCGGTTTCCACCCTTGACGCAGTGGGGGGCCGCGACTAGCCTCCGTCGTCCGGGCGGGAATAGCTCAGTTGGTAGAGCATCAGCTTCCCAAGCTGAGGGTCGCCGGTTCGAATCCGGTTTCCCGCTCCATTTCAAGCCCCTGATTCTCCGAGTGGTCGATGTGCGCTGGCAGCAGTGCGATCGGGTTCGACCCAATGCCCTGCAGCACCGGTACAGCAAACGGTGTCTTCGGCAACTTGTTGATCGCCTCGCGCAGGTCCTCGACGACCAGGTGGCCATAGGTGCCCGTGGTGGTCTTGACGTCGCGGTGGCGGAGGACGCGCTGCACGCGGTGCGCATCGACGTGCTCACGAAGGAGCAGCGTCGCCGTCGTGTGGCGCAGGTCATGGAAGCGCATGGGCCGCACCTTCGGCGAGGGCCAGAGCTTCATTCCGCAGTGCGGACAGTCCCGAAGCTCGCCATCGTCGTGCTTCTCGCTGTGGGGCGCGCCGCGCCGTTTGCAGCGCCGGCAGATGTGCAGCCAGTGCTCGACGAGGCCCGCGCGCGCGAGCGCCGTGCGAAGGATCTTCTGCGGATCGGCCTCTGCGGAGCGCATCTCGCCATCCGCGGCAGGGAAGACCAGCTCGCCAGGGGCATTGTCGAGTTCGTGCTCGAGAAACGGCGCGAGCGTCTCCGCAATGGGGATCGCATCCGCGTGCCCGCCCTTGGTGGTCTCTCGCGCGTAGGAGCGGCAAACCGTGATCGTGCGCCGCGCCAGATCGACGTCCCGCTTTCGCAGCCCGAACAGCTCGCCCTTGCGCATGCCGGTGTAGAGGGCAGCCGCGAAGAGCCCGCGCCAGGAATCGGGAACGCCCGCAAGCAGCGCCGGGATTTCCTCAGCGCGCAGCGTGACGTATGCGCGCTTGGGTTCGGAGAGTTTCTCCACTTCGTCGATCGGGTTCGGCCCGCTCCAGAGCTGAGCGCGGCGGGCGCGGGCAAAGACGGTGTGCAGGACGCGGCGCAGGCCGTTGATGTAGGAATGCGCCAGACCGGCTCGTTCCATCTCGCGCTGGCGCTCCTCGATGCGAGTAGCGTTAATGGCGATGAGCGGCAGCGAGCCGAGCGGAGTGTCGATCACATGCCGGCGCAGCCGGGAGCGCTCGCGATAGGCGCTCGACGCCGGGCAGCGCTCGCGGAGCCACCACTCGCAGAGCTGGCCGAGCGTCATTTTAGAATCCGAGGGCAGCGCCTCCAGCCCGAGGCGCTGTCTTTCCGCGCGCCTCTCGATCTCGCCCGCGAGTCGCCGCGCCTCGGTCTTGCTCTGCGCCGTCGAAACCTGGTCGCGCCAACGGCCGTCCGGACCCTTCCAGCGCAAATACCACTTGCCCGCTCTTTCGTAGACGCTCGCCATCGATGTCAGCCTTTCACATTCGGTAGCTGGCCTTGGACGTACGCGCGAATCGTCTCGGGCTCGAAACGCACGAGCGCGCCGACGCGCATGCACGGAAGCAGTCCGGCAGCGGCGCGGTGGTAGACCCACGAGCGCGAGACCCGAAGGTAGGCGGCGACTTCAGCAACGGTCCAAAGCGAACCCATCGAGTTGCTCCTTTTCTACCGATGCCCTTTGGACTTCTTCTCGAAGCCGGGGCCGCCCTGGTCGCGGATCTGGTTGTAGCGGCTCGCGACCAAGTGGCAGAGGTAATCGAACTCGTCCATCCCCATCGCCTTGCGGTCCGCTTCGAGCACATCGCGAATCATGATGGGGAGAGCCCACCCGTCGCGCAGGCCATCGAGAACACGCACGACGTATTCGTTCATCGACCAGCCGCGAGCAGCAGACACGTCCTTCAGCCAGGCGCTGAGACGGAACGACATGCGGAAGGAGATGACCGGCTTCTCATCCGTGACGTGCGTTCTAGGCATGACTTGCATTGTAGGTGAAAAGTGTATTACAAGTCAACCGCATGACGGTGACGGCGGTTGTCCACGAAACTGGCCTCGCAACAAGGCTCGATCGGTGGATGGATCGGGCGCTTTCGAGTCGGCCGCACGAGGCAGCGAGCGAGGCGACTTTCGAGGCTGCTGCCGCTTCCGCCCCACGGAATCGAGCACTTGGCGAATTCGCCCGCGTGCGTCTGGAGTCGTGGGAGGCAGACTGCGCTACTTCCCGGCCACCCACTCCCAACGACTGGATTGGGTGGCCGGGAAGTAGCTTTTGAGAGGAGGAGTGATGGAGGTGGCAGTTGAGTTGGAGAAGAGGGTGGGGCGGATCCGGCAGTTGACAGAGCGGGATCGGGAGTTGTGTGGATTCTTGGCAGTGTGTCGGTATCTGACGAGGGAG
>JANXXR010000220.1 GCA_025350525.1 Deltaproteobacteria bacterium | reverse complement strand
GAGCCGCACGAGCAGCTCGGCCGCCACCGCCTGCGCGCGCAGGACGACTCGGGCGCGCTGGCCGCCTTCGCCCGCGCCCTGGGCCTGCGCCCGCAGAACCCGGCGCTGCGCGAGCTGGTCCGCTCGGTCCGCCCGGAGGAGCAGTACGCCGCCCCCTACCTCTACGACGCCCGCGCCCTGGGCAAGCTCAACCCGCTCGCCGGCGAGGACGTCGAGACCCTCGCCGACCTCTCGGTCACCAAGGTCTTCCCCAACGGCCTCTCCTCCCGCACCCACCAGCTCATCCTGCGCGCGCTCACCCCGCGCGGCGTGGACGCTGCCCGCGTGCAGAGCGTGCAGTACTCGCCCGACCGCCAGGTGGTGAAGATCGAGCGCGCCCGGATCCTCAAGAAGGACGGCACCGTCCTCGAGAGCAAGTCCGAGGGCGAGCGCAACCTCTCCGAGCCCTGGTACGGCCTCTACTACGACGTCCGCGCGCGGGTCATCGCCTTCCCGCAGCTGGAGGCGGGCGACCTGGTCGAGCTGGTCACCCGCACCGACGACTCGGGCGCCAACTTCTTCGCCGACTACTTCGGCGACTTCGCCTATCTGCAATCCACCCAGTCGCGCCGCATCTCCGACTACGTCCTGCTCGGGCCCGCCGGCCGGACCTTCTACGCCAGCGTCTCGCCGCTGCCCGGCCTGGTCCACACCGAGGGCAAGTCGCTGGACGGCGGCAATTGGCAGCGCTGGACCGCCCGCGAGGTGCCGCGCCTCGTGCCCGAGCCGTCGATGCCGGGCGCCTCGGAAGTGCTCGCCTACGTCCACGTCTCCACCTACAAGACCTGGGAAGACGTGGGCCGCTTCTACTGGGGCCTCGTCAAGGATCAGCTGCGCGTCACCGACGAGATCCGCACCGCTGCGCAAGAAGCCGTCAAGGGCGTGCCGGAGGCCGACGAGCAGGGCCGCATCCGCGCCGTCTACGACTTCGTCGTCTCGCGCACCCGCTACGTCGGGCTCGAGTTCGGCATCAATTCGTTCAAGCCCTATCCGGTGGAGACGATCCTCTCGCGCCGCTTCGGCGACTGCAAGGACAAGGCCTCGCTCATGCACGCGCTCCTGGAATCGTTGGGCATCGACTCGCGGCTGACGCTTGTGCGCATGAAGCGGCTGGGCGGCATCGAGGCGCAGCCCGCCTCGCTGGCGGTCTTCAATCACGCCATCCTCTACGTGCCCAAGTACCAGCTCTTCCTCGACGGCACCGCCGAGTTCCACGGCTCGGGCGAATTGCCGGGCGACGACCGCGGCGCCGAGGTGCTGGTGGTCGAGCCCGACGGCGTCTCCAAGTTCTTCCGCACGCCCGAGGCCGCGCCCAAGGACAACACCGACGTGACCCGCATCTCGGCCACGCTCGCCAAGGACGGCAGCGCCAGCTTCCAGGTCAAGGCCAGCGCGCAGGGGTCGTGGACGGCGGAGCTGCGCCGGGTCTACGAGTCGCCGTCGGACCGCCGCGCCCACGCCGAGGAGCACCTCGCCCACTCGGCCTTCCCCAACGCCAAGGTCTCTGCCATCGACGTCTCCGATCCGCACGACATCGAGAAGCCGTTCGTCACGCAGATCGTGGCCAGCGCCGCCGCCTTCGCCTCTCCGGCCGGCTCCGGGCTGCGCTTCTCGCCCTTCGGCCAGCGGCAGAGCTTCGTCGAGTCCTACGCGCAGCTCTCGCGGCGGGTGCTCCCCACCGTGCTGCCGGCGCCGCAGAAGACCGTGCTCGAGGCGCAGGTGGAGCTGCCCCGCGGCTGGACCGCCACGCTGCCCGAGAGCGCCAACGAGACCGGGCCGCAGGGCGCCTACCAGGTCACCTACGCGCGCGAGGGAGGCACCGTCACCGCGCGCCTCGAGCTGACCCTCAACGGCGGGCTCTTGCAGCCGGGAGACTACGGCGCCTTCCGCGCTTTCCTCGGCCGTCTCGACGAGGCGCTGCACCGTCGGGTGACGGCGGCGCCGGCCACGCAGACGGCTGCGGCAGGTGACCTGCGTTGAAGCGCGCTCCGGGGGCGCTCGTTGCCTTCCTGCTCGCTGGCTGCGCGCTCGGCTCGCACAAGTACGCGGCGCCCCACAGCATCGCCGACGACGCGCTCACCCGGCTCGACGCCGCCGAGTCCGCGGCCCACCGCGACCCCGCGCAGCAGGCGCGGGCCGGCTGGCTGCGCTACCTGGTGGCGTCGGATCCCCGCGGCGCCGCCCGCTGGCTCTCGGACGCAGCCATCGCGGGAGCCCCGGCGGATCGGGCGCTGGCCCTCTGCGGGCTGGGCGAGCTGGCGGAGGATCGCACCGATTCGCTCGAGGCCGCGAAGGCCTTCATCGCGGCGCTGCAGCTGGCGCCGTTGGAACCCATCATCGAGCTGGCGGCGGCGCGGCTCCTCGATCTCGAGGGCGAGTCGCCCGAGGTGGACGCGGCCATCCTGGAAGCATCGGCAGCGGCGCGCGCTCCGCTGGCGGCCCGCGCGGCGCGGCTCTTGCGCGAGGCGGCGGCGCGGATTGCGCTGCGTCGGGCGCAGGCTGCGCGCAACCCGCAGCTGGAAGCCAACGCCTGGCGCGAAGTGGGCGCCGTGCAGCACTGGCGGGTGGGCGGGCCCTTTGCGGCGCTGCGCCTCTTCGACCTGCGCAAGACCTTGCCGCTCGACGGTACGGTGCCTGCGACCGCAGCCGTCAACGACCGCGTCCTCGACTTTCCCGACGGCGACGTCGGCCTCGAGGTCGAGCCGCCCGAAGGCGACGTCTTCTACGCCGCGAGCGAAGTCACGCTTCTGCAGGGCGGCGACTACCTGATCTGGATCGAAGGCGCCGCGGCGCTGGAAGTGCGCGTGGACGGAAAGGTGGCGATGTCCCGCGTGCCCTATCCCCGCGAGAGCCCGCGCGCCCAGACGGCGGCGCTGCGCCTCGCTGCCGGCAAGCACCAGCTCCTCGCGCGCTGGAGCCGGTCGGAAGGATCGCGCTTCCGGGTCTCTCTGGTCCGCGGCGACGGCGGGCCCTCCGACCAGACCAGCGCGGCTCCGGCCGAGCTGTCGGGCTTCCGGGCGCCGTCCGCGTGCGCGGTGGGCGTGACCTGCACCGCCGCGCCTGAGTGGCGCGACGCCTCCGATTTGCGCGCGACCTCCGCTGCCACGCTGGAGAAGGACCCGGGCGATCCGCTGGCCGCCTTCCTCCTCGCCCGCGCCTCGATGGGCGACGACCGCACCGCCTCGCGCGCCGCGGTGGACAAGACCGTCACCCTCACCGCCAGCGGCGCGCCGGGGCTGGCGCTCCGCTCGCAGCAGCTGCTGCACGATCCGGAAGTGCCCGACCGCATCGCCCGCGGCCGGGCGCTGTCGGACCTGCTCGACGCGGTCCGCAAGAATCCGGAGTTCCTCCGCGCCCGGCTCACCGCCGCGGCGCTGGAGCGCGAGTCCGAGCGCTACGACGACGCCGCGCAGAACCTCGACAGGGCAGAGGCGGCGCTGCGCGAGCTCAAGGTTCCCTTGCCGCCGCGGCTCCTCGCGGCGCGGGCGCGGCTGCTCGACGCGCGGGGAAATCCGGCCGGCGCGAAGCTCAAGGCGCAGGCGGCGCTGCAGGCCGGCCCCGGCCGCTGCGACACGCTGCAGCTCCTCGCCGATCTCGCCCGGCGCGACGGCTCTCCCGCCGACCAGAAGCGCTGGACCGAAGCGCTGCTCCCCTGCCAGGACGGGCTCCCCTCCGCGGCGCAGCTGGCCCGCGAGCGCGGCGATCTGGCGCGGGCGGAAGAGCTGCTGCGCCTCTCGGCGGCGCTGCGTCCGGCCCAGCCCGCGAGGCTGGAGCTGCTCGCCGAAGTCCAGGCCGCGCGCAAGCAGGTGCCGTCCGCGGTGGCCTCGGTGCGCGCCGCCGCCGCCCTCTCGCCGCGCAACCCCGAGCCGCTGCGCCGCCTCGCCGGTTTCCTCGAATTATTGGGCGAGACCAAGGGCGCCACCGACGCGCGCAAGGCCGCGCTCCGCCTCGCTCCGGGCGATCTCCAGCTCCGCCAGCAGCTCGCCCTCGACGAGGGCGCAAGGCTCCTCTCCTGGACCGACCGCGACGCCGCCGCGCTGGCCAAGGCGCGCGCCGAGGTTCCCGAAGGATCGAGCGCCGTGCGCCTGCTCGACTACGGCGCCGCGCAGCTCTTTGCCGACGGCGGCGGGGTCGAGCGCGTCCACACCGTCGCCCGCGTCCTCGACAAGAAGGGCGTGGTCAAGTTCGGCGAGGCGCAGATCCCCTCGGACGCGCAGGTCCTCCATCTGCGGACCCTGAAGGCCGACGGCCGCGTGCTCGAGCCCGAGTCGATTCCCGAGAAGGAGGGCATCAGCCTGCCGGGCCTCGAGCCGGGCGACGCGGTGGAGATCGACTACCTGCGCGGCATCGCGCCGCGCGGTCCCGAGCTGCCGGGCTTCGCGCCCTCGGCCTTCTACTTCCGCGACGACGAGACGCCGCTCGCCGAGAGCACCTACGAGGTCTTCGCACCCGCGCCCTTCGAGGTGGACGCGCACAACCTGACGCTGCCGCCCGGCGCCATCACGCGCGAGGGCGAAGGCCAGCGCTTCCGCTTCACCGTCCGCAACGCCGCGCCGCTGCAGCCGCAGCCGCACTCGCCGGGCGAGGCCGAGATCATGCCCTGGGTGCAGGTCGGCGCGGGCGCGGGACAGAAGCAGCTGGTCCTCTCCATGGCCGACTGGGCGCTGCTCCGCACCCGGCAGGGCAACGCCTCGCAGGAGCTGGCGCGGCAGGCGGCGGGCAAGTCGCCCGACGAGACGGCGCGGAAGATCCACGCCGCGGTCTCGCAGGCGGTGCGGGGGCGATCGACCGGCACCGAGTTCGCTTCCAGCGCCGCGCACGTCCTCGCGCAGGGCCGCGGCAACCGCGTGCTGGTGATGAAGGCGGCGCTGGCGGCGGCAGGGATTGTTTCGCACCTCGTGCTGGTGCGGACTTTTGGATCCGATCCGGCGCCGTACCGGTTTCCCCGCGGCGAGCTGTTTGCCTATGCGGTGCTGCGCCTCGACCTGCCCGCGGGTCCGGCCTGGCTGGATCCGGCCTACCGGCTGGCGCCCTTTGGCCAGCTGCCCGCCTTCGCCCGCGGACAGGATGCGTGGGTGGTGCCCGAGCCCGGCGAGGAGCCGCTGGAGATCCGCACCCCCGCCGCGCTGCCGGAGCAGAAGGAAGGCCGCGTCGTCACTCTGGACCTGACCCTCGACGCCGCCGGCGTCGCCACCGGCAAGGGCCGCGACGAACACTTCGGCTTCGAGGCGGCCTCGCTCAAGGACGCGCTGGAGCGGATGGACCGCGAGCATCGCAAGCAGGCGGTGGAGGCGATGCTGGGGCGCGGGCTGCGCGGCATCTCGCTCGAGACGCTGAGCGCCGACCACGAGACCGACCAGGGCGGCAGCGCGACGCTGCAGTACGGGCTGCACCTCGACCTCGCGCGGCGGGACGGCGAGCAGCTGCTGGTTCCGAGCTCGCTGTTGCCCTCGCGGATGGTGCGCAGGTGGGGAGGCGCGGCCGAGCGCACCGTGGCGCTGCTGGTCGACGGCCAGGAGCAGAACACGTCGCACTCGTCGATCGTGCTGCCGGCAGGAAAGCACCTGCGCAAGCCGCTCAAGGACGGCGCGGTGGCGACGCCATTCGGCGCCTACCGGTGGTCGGCGCGGGAAGAGGACGGCAAGCTGGTCATCGATGAATCGCTCGACGTGCCGCAGCAGCGGGTCCGGCCCGGGCAGTACGCGGCCTTCATGGAGTTTGCCCGCGCGGTGGACGACGCGCAGTCGCAGGATCTCCTGGTCGCGCCCTGAGGGGAATGCCGGCGGCCCGCCGCCGTTCCTGCCTGCATGCTTCCTCTCCTCGCCGCCGCGGCGCTGCAGTGCACCGCGGTCGCCGGCGCCGCTCCGCTGCTGCAGCCGCGCCGGATGCTGCTCATCGGCGAGATGCACGGCTCGCAGGAGATCCCCCGCTTGGTGGGCGCCCTCGCCTGCCTGGCGCGGCAGAAGCAGGTTCCGGTCGTGGTCGCGCTGGAGATTCCGCTCGAGGAAGGGCCGCGCCTCGATGCCTGGATGGCCTCGTCGGCAACGCGCGCCGAGCTCTTGCGCGGGGAGTTCTGGACGCGCCCGTACCAGGACGGCCGCTCGAGCGCGGCCATGGCCGACCTGCTCGAGGAGCTGCGGCGGCTGCACCTGCGCGTCGTACCCTTCGACCCGCACCCGCCGGACGGAAAGGTGCGCGACGCGCAGATGGCCGCGCGGCTCGCGACGCTGCGCGGGGAGGTGCCGCGCAGCCTCATCCTGATCTTGAGCGGCAACCTGCACAACCGCCGGTCCCTGGGTGTTCCCTGGGACGCCACCTACCAGCCGATGGGCTGGCACCTGGCGCAGCGGAGGGTCGCGCTCACCTCGCTGGAGGTGACCTATGCCAAGGGCGCGACCTGGATGTGCGAGGGAGCGGAGGCGGCTTCCTGCGGGCCGCACACGCTCGCGGGCAAAGAGCAGGGCGCGGCGCCGGTGGTGAAGCTGGGCAAGCAGTTGCCGTACGTCGACGGGACGCTCTATGCCGGTCCGCTCTCGGCTTCGCCGCCCGCGGTCCCGCCGCCCGCGCGTTGAGCGGCTACTTCGACCCGTCGCGGGGGACGGCGGCGCCCGTTTGGGTTTGGGTTTGCGTCGTTTGGGTTTGCGTCGTTTGCGTCTGGGTCTGGGTTTGCGTCGGCGCGGCGGCGCCGAAGAGCTCGACGCCGATCTCGTCGCAGGCCGCCTGCGTCTCGTCGACCACGTGGGTGAGCAGCGCGTGGACCCGCGCGGCCTCGAGCGGCCGCGATGCCTCCGCCTCCAGCCAGACCTCGAGCGCCTGCACGCGGGCGGAGGCGCGCAGCGGGGCGAGTCCGCTCCCCGGCGCCCGGATGTGCATGAGCCCTTCCCGCGCCCGCTTCACGCAGTGGCGGATGGCCCGCGGAAAGCGCGGCTCGAAGACCAGGAACGAGGCGACGGCCTGCCCGGTCACCGCCTCGCGGTGCGTCTTCATGAAGGGCTCGAAGCCGTAGCAGGCGCGCAGCAGCGAGAGCCACACCGCCACCTCGACCACCGCCTGCGCCCCGAGTACGCCGGGAGCCGCGCCGGGAGCAGGCGCCCGCGCGGGAGTGAGCGCGTGGGTGGTGAGCGCGTGGTGGTGCACGTCGAGGATGCGCGCCGTCTGGCCGATGCGCTCGAGCACGATGCCCAGCCAGATGAAGTCCAGCGCGGCGTCGTGCAGCATGGCGCCGCGGAGCAGGCCGATGCAGAGCTGCGTCTCGCGGCGCACGTGGCGGTAGAAGGTGTAGCGCTGCTCGAGGTAGTCGGCGCGGGCGGCGGGGCCCTGGATCCAGAGGTGCAGCTCGTTGATGCTCTCCCAGGCCTCGAGGGAGATGACCTCGCGCACCGAGCGTGCGTTCTCGCGCGCCGCCGCCACCGAGCGGCGCAGGCAGACGGGGGCCGCGTCGTTGAAGGTCAGGTACTCCTGCACCGCCTCGCCGTCGGCCGCCGCGCCCGGCCCCAGGAGCTTGAGGAAGCGCTCCTCCTCGCCGGCGGTGATGATGACCGGCTGCCAGCACTCGAGCTGGGTGAGGTCGGAGTCGAGCGCCAGCGTCGAGGTCACTTGCAGCATGCGCGCGGTGCTCTCGGCGCGCTCGAGGTAGCGCCCGAACCAGAAGCAGTGATCGGCCACGCGCGAGATCATGGCTGCAGCACCCAGGTGTCCTTCGAGCCGCCGCCCTGGCTCGAGTTGACCACGTAGGATCCCTCGACCAGCGCGACGCGGGTGAGCCCGCCCGGCAGCGCCCAGGGGCCGGCCTTTCCATAGAGGAGATAGGGCCGCAGGTCCACGCGCCGGGGCACCGCCGTGGCGCTCTGCTTGTCCCAGGTGGGGCAGGTGGAGAGCTCGATGCGGCGCTGGGCGATGTAGCGCCGCGGGTCCGCCTGGATGCGCCGCGCGAACTCGGCCCGCTCCTCGGCCGTGGACTGCGGGCCCATCAGCATGCCGTAGCCGCCCGCCTCGTCCACCGCCTTGACCACCAATTCGCCCAGGTGCTCGAGGACGAAGGCGCGGTCGTCGTCGCGCAGGCAGAGCCAGGTGGGCACCTGCTCGAGGAGCGGCTCCTCCGAGAGGTAGAAGCGGATCATCTCGGGAACGTAGGCGTAGACGGCCTTGTCGTCGGCGACGCCGTTGCCGGGCGCGTTGGCCAGCGCGACGTTGCCCTTGGCATAGGCGCGCATCAGGCCGGGCACGCCGATCAGGCTGTCCTTGCGGAAGACCTCCGGGTCGAGGAAGGCCTCGTCGGTGCGGCGGTAGACGACGTCCACCCGGCGCGGGCCCAGCGTGGTGCGCAGCCAGACGCGGTCGTCGTCTACGTAGAGGTCCTGCGCCTCGACCAATTCGACGCCCATGGTGCGGGCGAGGAAGCTGTGCTCGAAGTAGGCCGAGTTGAACGGGCCGGGCGTAAGCACCACCAGCGTGGGAGGGCCGTCGGACCCTGGCGCCACCGAGCGCAGCGTCTCGGCCAGCCGCGCGGCGTAGTGATCGACCTGCCGCACGCGGGCCGCGTCGAAGGCCCGCGGCAGGACGCGCTTGGAGACCAGCCGGTTCTCCAGCACGTAGCTGACGCCGCTGGGCGTCCGCAGATTGTCCTCGAGGACGCGGAAGGTGCCCTGCGGATCGCGGATGAGATCGATGCCGCTCACGTGCACCCGCACGCCGCCGGGCGGCTTCACCTGGCGCAGCGACGGCAGGTAATGCTTGGCCTTGAGGATCAGGTCGCGCGGGATGCGCCCCTCGGCGAGGATGCGCTGGTCGCCGTAGACGTCGTCGAGGAACATCGAGAGGGCGTGCAGCCGCTGGAGGAGGCCGCGCTCCAGCTTGCTCCAGCCGTCCGCCGAGATCAGCCGCGGCAAGAGGCAGAAGGGGAAGATCTTCTCGCCGCCCTGCTCGTTCTGGATCACCGAGAAGGTCACGCCCTGGTTGAGCAGCGCGTGCTCGGCCAGCGCCTGGCTGCGGGCAAAGTCGGCGCGGGTCCGGCTGAGCAATGCGCCCAGCGCCCGGGCCAGCTGCGGATGGGCCTTGCCGTCGGCCGCGAACAGCTCGTCGTGGGTGCCCGGCAGCGGGCGGTAGCCGTCGAGCAGCCCCACGCGGATGGCGGCATCCGGGACCACCGGCGCGCTCTCGGGGCGCCGCTCGGCGCGGTCTGCGCCGCCCGCGGTCAGCCGCTCGACGCGCATCTCGAAGCGCACCTCGGCGGCGGCGAGGTCGCTCGTCCCCTCGACCGGCGCCGCCAGCCTGGGCACGGCGGCGCAAGCGAGCGGGATGTGGCCTTCGCCGCAAAGGAGCCCGCTGGTGGCGTCGAGCCCGACCCAGCCAACTCCGGGGAGGAAGACCTCGGCCCAGGCGTGGAGGGCCAGCGCGTCCCGCGAGCTGGGCGCGCGGCCCTGCGGCAGCGCCTCGCCGGCCAGCTCGACCAGGTATCCGCTGACGAAGCGGGCGGCGAGGCCGAGCGCGCGCAGGGCCGAGACCAGCAGCACCGCCGAGTCGCGGCAGCTGCCCTCCCCTTTTGCGAGCGTCTCCTCCGGAGTCCACACGCCCTCCTCGTCGCGGACGACGTAGCGGACCCGCTCGTGGACCTGCCGGTTGACCTCGGTGACCAGCGGCACCGTGGCGCCGGTGCGCGGCAGCGCGGCGAAGAGCTCCCGGGCGCGCTCGCCCGTGGCATAGGCCGCATCGTCGCAGTGCAAATACGGCCCCAGCTCGTGGGCGAGCTCTCCATAGGAGAAGGGAAAGTGCTCGGCGGAGGCGTCGAGGGTGAAGTCGAAGGGATTGACCGGCCGCAGGTCCACCGCCAGCTCCACCTCCACCGCCAGCTCGGCGAGCCGTCCCGCGGGCCAGGTGGCGCGGGCGACGGAGTTGCCGACGGCGTCCTTGTGCCAGCGCAGCTCGCCGGGCGCGGTCACTCGCAGACGGTAGCTCTCCACCGAGACCTGGGCGTGGCCGGCGGGGCGCAGCCGGATCAGGTGCGGGCCCAGCGCCGCCGGCTGGGGGAACCGGTAGAGGCTGCGGTGGTGCAAGAGGAGGCGCACGCGACTTTGATCCTCCGGGGCTGCGGGGTCAGAAGAAGCGCAGCGAGGCTTCGCTGTGCAGGTCGAATCCACGTTCGTTGAGGCGGAGCACCGAGCCGGTCAGTTCGCCGATGCCGTCGCGGCGCAGGCTCTCGATCTGGGCGGCGAAGCGGTCGCGGACCGGGATCTCGAGATCGCTCGAGAGCGCCGCGAGGTCGATGC
>JANXXR010000213.1 GCA_025350525.1 Deltaproteobacteria bacterium | reverse complement strand
CCCTGGTCGGCGCGGCGGTGGGCCGGCGGCTGGAAGTCCGGGGCCTCGAGCGGGTGACGGCGCTGCCCCCGGGCGCGCGGATTCTGCTGGTGGCGAATCACCGGACCTTCTTCGACCTCTTCGTGCTCGGCTGGATCGTCTGGCAGAAGGGCGGCCTCCAGCAGCGCCTCAACTTCCCGGTGCGGGCCAACTTCTTCTACGAGCACCCGCTCGGCCTCGCCGTCTGCCTGACCATGTCGGGGGGCACCATGTTTCCGCCCTTCTTCCGGCCCGTCGAGAAGAAGCTCTTCAACAAGCACTCGCTCGGGGTGCTCATCGAGAAGCTCAAGACCGACGGACAGCTGGTGGGCTTCCACCCGGAGGGCACCCGCAACAAGACCGACGACCCGTACACGCTCTTGCCGGCGCAGCCCGGCGCCGGGGAGCTGGCGCTCAAGTCGCGCTGCACGGTGGTGCCGGCCTTCATCACCGGGCTGACCAACAGCGTCTGGGCGGAGCTGAAGGCGAACGCGCGCCGCGAGCGGACGGTGGTGGCCGTCTTCGGCGCGCCGGTCGCGCTGCCGCCCGAGGAGGGCGAGACGCGACTCTCGCACCACAAGAAGTTCGCCGACGCCATCAACCAGCGGATCCTGGCGCTGGCGGAGGAAGAAAAAGCCATCCGCGCCGCCAGCCTGCCGCCAGGCTAGCTTGGCGGCTTCTCGACCGCGTGGAGCTTGACGCTGACCAACCGCGGCTTCAGCAGCCCCGCGATGGTCTTCTGCAGCTCCTCCGGCTCGAACGGCTTTCCCACGAAGCCCTGGGCGCCCATCAGCTCGGCCTCCCACTCGAAGCCGAAGCCGGAGATGATCACCACCGGCACGTCCTTGAGCTCGGCGTTGGCGCGCATCCTCTGCAGCATCTCGCGACCGTTCATCACCGGCATCTGGAGATCGAGCAGCACCAGGAGCGGCGGCTTCTCGGCGAGCAGCGCCAGCGCCTTCTCGCCGTCCTCCGCTTCTTCGACCTGATAGCCCTTCATCTCCAAGGCCATTCGCAGGCCGCTGCGGAAGTCAGCGTCGTCGTCTACCACCAGGATGTAGGGCCAGCGTCGCATGGTACGAAGTGATTTAGCGATGACAGTCCGGAAAAAGAAGGGGGCGCTTGCCCGCCTGCTTACGGGTTGACGCATTCCGCCCCCGGGTGCTACCCCGGATCACAGCATCGGGGGAAGCATCCATGATCGCCATCCTGCTCGCGCTTCTGGCTGCGGGGCCCGCTCCTGCCGCGGCTTATGAAAAGTACCAGGTGGAAAGCGAGACCACCTGTCTCGGCAGCGCCGACCAGGCTTTCACAAGGCCGGACGCGTGGACGGAGGGCGGGTTCAACTACACCGTGTCCGGTGGGCGAGCGGAAGTACGCTCGGTCGCGCCCAGGGAGGCGAGGCTGGGCCTGCTCGCCGCCGTGAAGGACTTCTCGCCCGAGACCCGGGCCAACCTCAAAGTCTTCATCGCTGCCTTCCAGAAGGCGGGGGTCGCGGGCATCGTCGTCGACGGCGACAGCGCCTACGGCGTGGACGATCAAGACTCGACGCTCGGCGACCTCTACACCTGGCTGGGCGATCAGGGCCTGCCGGTCTACGCCGTCATCGGCAACTCCGAGTCGCGCAGCTCCTTCAACCGCGCGCTGCTCACGGCCTTCCGCAAGCGCCCCAACGTCATCAACCTCGACCTGGTCCGCCGCGTCGAGGGCGATGGCTTCACGCTGGTGTCGCTGCCCGGCTACTACGACCAGCGCTACCTCCACGAGAGCGCCGGCTGCCGCTACCAGCCCGAGGACGCGCAGGAGCTGACCCGCATCGTCCGCGGGGCGCCCTCGCCGGTGGTGCTGGTGACGCACGGGCCGCCGCGCCAGTCGGGCAAGCTCGCCCTCGACGCCACCGACGACGGGCACAACGTCGGCGATCCCGATCTGGCCGTCGCCATCGCCGAGGCGAAGATCAACTTCGGCGTCTTCGGCCACATCCTCGAGGCCGGAGGCCGCGCCACCGATCTCGAGGGAAAGAAGACCATCCGCGCCGGCCAGCTGGCGACGGCGCTCTTCGTCAACCCGGGACCGGCCTTCGCCGATCCGTGGGGACTCAACGGCGGCGGCGTCTCGCACGGCCTCGCGGCCATCCTCACCATCAAGAACGGCAAGGGCGAATGGCAGCAAGTGAAGCCCGGCGTCGCCGACCCGCGCGCACGGCTGGTCAAGCACAAGTCCAACTGAGGGTAGCGGCGCCCCGGGCGCAGCACGCCGCCCGCGTCCTGCGCCAGGCAGCGCGGGAGTGGGTGCGCGCGCCGGAGTCGCTCTCGCTCTCGCTGGTGACCGACCGCGAGATGCGCAAGCTCAATCAGCTCTGGCGAGGGCTCGACCAGCCCACCGACGTGCTCTCCTTTCCGCTGCTGGAGCCGGGCGCGCTGGGGGACGTGGTCATCTCGCTTCCCACGGCGCGCCGGCAGGCCCGCGCCGGCGGCTGGCCGCTGCGGACGGAATTGCGGCGGCTGCTGGCGCACGGGATTGCGCACTGCCGCGGGCACGATCACGGCTCCCGCCGCCAAGCGCTGCGAATGGCCGCGGCCGAAGAGGCGATGCTGGGCAAAGGCGGCATGGTCGGCGACTCGCTCTCCAAGTGAGATCCGGCGGACGTCTTGTGGTCCCCGCCGGTTCGCGCTAAGGACCGCGCCCATGGCGACCTTGTCCCCAGAATTGATCGAGCTCACCGGGCGATTCGACTCGCTCCGGGGGGCGCTTTGACATCGATCGCAAGCGCGCGCGCGTCGAGTTGATCGAGCGCGAGAGCGTGCAGCCCGGCTTCTGGGACGACCAGAAGCGCGCCCAGGCCTTGAGCCGGGAGAAGAGCGGCCTCGAGCTGCAGTTGGGCGCCTACCAGCGCGAGCGGGCGCGCCTCGAGGACGCCGTCGCCCTCTGGGAACTGGCCGAGGAGGCCAACGACGAGTCGGCTCGCACCGAGGCCAAAGCCGCCCTGCGCGACGCCCAGGCCGGCGCCGAGCGGCTGGAGCTGTCGCGGATGCTCTCGGGAGAGCAGGACCACTTGAACGCCATCGTCGAGATCAACTCCGGTGCGGGCGGCACCGAGTCGCAGGACTGGGCGGCCATGCTCTATCGAATGTATACTAGGTACAGCGAGCGCAAGGGCTGGCAGGTCGAGCAGGGCGACTTCCAGCCGGGCGAGGAAGCCGGGCTCAAGAACGTCAGCTTCATCGTCCGCGGCGACCACGCCTTCGGCTGGCTCAAGGCCGAGGTGGGCGTGCACCGGCTGGTGCGCATCTCGCCCTTCGACTCCAATGCGCGCCGGCACACCTCGTTCGCGTCGGTCTTCGTCTATCCCGAGGTGGACGAGGAGATCGAGGTGGACATCAACCCCGCCGAGGTCCGCATCGACACCTTCCGCAGCAGCGGCGCCGGCGGACAGAAGGTCAACAAGACCGACTCGGCCGTGCGCATGACCCACCTGCCCACCGGTATCGTGGTCTCGATGCAGAACGAACGCAGCCAGCACAAGAACCGCGACATGGCCTGGAAGGTGCTCAAGTCGCGCCTCTACGAGCTGGAGTTGCGCAAGCAGCAGGGCGAGCGCGACAAGATCGAGGCGACCAAGGCGGACAACAGCTTCGGCTCGCAGATCCGCAACTACGTGCTCGCGCCCTACCGCATGGTGAAAGACGTGCGGACCGGCGTCGAGAGCGGCAACACCGAGGCGGTGCTCGACGGAGAGCTCGACGACTTCATCAGCGCATTTCTGCTCGGCGTCCGCCGCAAGGACAGGCCCGGCAGCGAACCGGAGGTTTAAATGGCCATCATTCATTACGACGTGATTTTCGAGAAGCACGCCGCCCCGACGCTGGAGAAGATCAAGAGCAAGATCGACCAGCGCATGGGGCTCAATACGCGGCTGATGAAGGACGCGGTCGAGGTGGCGCACGCCTGGCCGTATCTGGGGATGGTGCGCGAGTCGGGCACCCTCGAATGCGCCGAGGCCTCCGACTCGGACATGGAGATCACAGTCGGGTCCACCGGCGTGCGCATCTCCTGCGTGCCCTCGTCTACGCATCCCTACTTTCGCGAGATCGCGCTGGCGGCGCTCATCGAGCTGGGCGGGAAGTTCGACGCCAAGCTGGACTCCTTCGTCGGCAAGAAGTGGAACGAGCTGTCGTCGGTGGAGAAGAAGGGCGGCTGGCGCGCCGGGTAGCTCGCGGGCGCGCGCCACCCGTCAGCATGAAACCGGCGCGGCGGCGGACGGGCCGTACGCGTCACTTGACGTGCATCCGTCCCAGGATCTCCACGAATCTCGATTCCCCGCGGAGTTCATCGAACAAAGGGTCGGCCTTGAGGTAAATCAGCCGCCAATCGAGCTCCGCATATGCTCTCTCCAGCCATTCGAGAGCGTGCTGCTGATCGCCAAGGCCCAGGTACACCAGAGCCCGCGCCGAAGGCGCGACATATGGCTTGCGCGACCGTTCCTCCATCTGGCGGAGCAGGCTGAGCGCCTGGTCCCGGCGCCCCGTTCTGGCATAGGCGTAGCCACGCTCGCCCTCGTATCGGTTTCCCAGACCGGCGAGCGGTTCCAACTCGGCCAGCGCCTCCTCGCCTCGCCGCAACTGTAGATACGTGAGAGCCAGATACGAATGCCCCAGCGAAAAAGCAGGATCGAGTTCAACGGTCTTTCGGGCCTGCACCAATGCCTCGGCGTATGACCGGCCAAGGTACAGTTCAACCGCCACGAAGTTGCTGATGATCGCGGAAAGGGGGTCAAGCTCTTGTGCGCGGCGGGCCTCTTTGAGCGCCTCGGGGACGCGGCCCACGCTGTGCAACATGATCGCATACCACTGGTGTGCGGTGGCATAGCCCGGACGCTGCTTGATGGCGCTTCGGCACTCTTGCTCTGCCCCATCCCATTCGAAGGTGCGGGTGCGCACCAGACAGAGGCAAGAGTGCGCTTCGGCGAGCTCCGGCCGCAATTGCAATGCCTTCATGGCGGCTGCGCTGGAGCGAGGAAGCACTTGCGGAACGGAGACCCAGCCGTAAGCGGGCAAAACGATCAGAGAATCACACAGACCAACGTGCGCAAGCGCAAAGTCAGGGTCCAGATCGATAGCCTTCTGGAAGAGTTCAGCCGCCTTCTCCAGGGCCGAGGGGCTGCGCTTGTTCCAGAAGAAACGGCCTTTGAGGTAAAGGTCATGGGCCTCCGTATTGCTTGTGTAGGAAGGGGCAAGTGGCTCGATGATCAGAGGCAGGAGCTTCGGCCGGAGAGCATCGACGATGGAGCGCGCCAGCTCGTCCTCGAGCAGGAAGACCTCGCGGAATTCACGATCGTAGGTCCTGGACCAGGCGTGAAATCCGGTGGCGGCGTCGATCAGCTGCGCGACGACGTGGACACGGTCGCCGTGGCGCTGAACGCTCCCCTCCAGCAGGTGCGTGACGCCGAGTTCATCGGCGATCTGACGCGCGATGAGATTCTTCCCTTTGAAGGCGAACGACGAAGTGCGAGCCGCAACCCGAAGGCCCTCGACGTTCGCGAGGGCTCCGATCAGCTCGTCCGTGATCCCGTCCGAGAAGTACTCATTGTCACTGTTGCCGCTCATGTTCAAGAAGGGCAGCACGGCGATCGAAGGCGCACGCATTGCAGCCGGATGTCCCTGTTCGAGACGGAGAGATCCACCGAGGATCAAGAAATAAATGACCAGGCCCGGTGCCGCAGCGAGGAAACCCAGTGCCAGGAGCAGAGTCGCGGTAACGCGCTTGTGCAGCTCGATGGCGCCCGGAGCGGGCGCAGTCCGCTCGATTCTCCCGGAATTGATGTCGTAAATCCAGGCAAGCCCGGCAGTGATGGGGAAGCCAAGTGCCAGAGCAAGCACGACGTAGGAAAGAATCTCTTCGGGCCAATGAAGGCCGTGCATGATGGGTTCAATAATCTGCATTACCGCGAAAGCCACGATGCCGTAGCCAATCAACGCGCGAAACACGCGCCGTCGATTCAATTCGGCCAGGAACGGCAACTGCATTGCTGCCCCCGCAAAATAAACCTATCACGGCAGGAGTGCTTGAAGAAGGTCGCCTGACATTGTTTCGAGGAAGCCGACGGCGACGCCGATGAACGCCGCGTTCTCGTGCGCCGTGATCAGGTGCGGCCGGATCTCGTGCAAGAGCGGGGGCGCTGCCCGCCACCGTGTGTCTCAGCCCAACAGCGCCCGCAGCCGCGCCTGCGCCGCGGCCAGTTCGTCGGGAGAGAGCTGATGGTACATCTTGTATAAATCCAGGACGCGGGCGGCGCGCTCGCGCAGGTGCGCCGAGGGACGGCGCGGATTGCGATGCCGCGGCGCCGGCAGCATGGCGGCGAGGATGGCCGCCTCTTCGGGCTGCAGGTCGGCGGCGGGCTTTTTGAACCAGACGCGGGCGGCGGCGTCGGCGCCGTAGATGCCGTCGCCCCACTCGGCGACGTTCAGGTACAGCTCGAGGATGCGGTTCTTTCCCAGCTCTTCCAGCCGCCGCGCCAGCACCACCTCCTCCAGCTTGCGCAACAGCGACCGCTGCTCCCCGAGCCAGAGGTTCTTGGCCAGCTGCTGGGTCAGCGTCGAGGCGCCGCGGCCCAGCTTGCCGTTGGCAACCGCCTGCTCCAGTGCGGCGCCCGTCTCCACCTCGTCGAAGCCGCCGTGCTGGAAGAAGCGCGCGTCCTCCGAGTTGACCACCGCCCGCGAAAGCCACGGCGAGATGCGGCCCAGCGCCACCCAGTGCTGGTTGCGGCGGGCGGCGCGGCCCGACTTGCGGGCCTCCTGCGCGCGGGCCTCGATGAGCGCGGTGGTGGGCGGATTCGAGGCGCGCAGCGGCTCCGCCGACGGCAGGCTCACCCAGAACGCAAGCGCGCCCGCCAGCGG
>JANXXR010000212.1 GCA_025350525.1 Deltaproteobacteria bacterium | reverse complement strand
GGTTTTAAGGGTTGCCTCGGCCACGACCGTGCTCGGAACGGGCGATCGCCTCGGGCCCACCATCCTTTCTCCGTGCCCTCCGTGCCTCCGTGGTGCGCTTTTGTTTTTTTCTGATAGTAGAACGCGCCCATGCGTCGAGTTGCCCCGGTGTTGGCCCTGTGCGCCGTGATCTGCTGCAAGCGCAGCGAGGACGAAGCCGCGCGCTCCCGCATCTTCTCCCCCGAGCAGCCGGTGGGCGCCGCGGCGGAGGCCAAGGAGCCCCTCGACGCGCGGAGGCTGGCCGACGACCCCGCGCTCGCGCAGCGCGTGCTGCACATGCCGCGGTCGGAGATCGAGGCGCGCCTGGGCGCCCACAAGGCGCAGCAGCGGGTGCAGTTCGCCTGGTTCCGCGGCCCGGGACTGCCCGACGGCGGCTCGGAGGTCTCGCTCTCCGAGGAGACCACGCTGCAGCAGGCGCCGGGCGGCGACTTCTCGGTGCGGCTGGTCAACGACCACAACCAGGGGCTGGAGTTGGTTTGGTCAGCGGGTGAGGTCTTCGTCAAGAGCCTCTACGGTCCCTTCCACAAGCGCCGCACCGACCGCACCGACGTCGAGCGCATCCGCGAGCAGGCGCTCTCGGGGCTGGCGACGTTTGATCGGCTCGCCCGCGGCCTCAAGCTGAAGCCGTCGGGTGAGACCACGGCGGAAGGGCGCCGCGCCATCCGCTACAGCGTGGCGGGCTTCGGCGCGCGGGCGGTCCAACAGCAAACGGCGGAGCTGCCGCGCGTCGAATATCCCGAGGGCAAGGGGCCCGATCCGGACACCGCGCGGCGCCTCGAGCTGTGGGAGAAGGAGGAGCCCACCGAGGTCTCGGGCACCGTGCTGGTCGATGCGGAGACCGGCGCGCCGCTGGGCTGCGATCTCCAAGGCCACTTCAAGGTGCCCGGCGCCCCCACCTCCGGGCCGGCGGCGGAGCTGGATCTCCACTCGGTGCTGGTGACCAGCGCGGTGGGCAAGGCGCAGTCGATCAAGGCGCCCACCGCGGAGCCCGAGCCCAGCGTCCCGCATGCGGTGAAGGATCCGCTGCGCTTCCTCGGCAAGGAGCCCGGCGCGGCGCCCGGTGCGGCCAGCACCGAGGAGCCGGAGGAGACGACCGATCCGTCCGACGAGGACGAAGCGCCCGCGCCCGCCGCCGCGCCAGCCCCGCCGGCCGCGCCCGCGAAGAAGAAGTAGCAAAGGTGCCGCTCACCGCGCATTCCGATGGCATGGATGCGCTGCTCTCCTTTCTCCTGCAGGAGCGGGTCACCGCGCTCAACGACGCCCCCGCGCGCGAGGCGGGCGAGTTCGTGCTCCTCTGGCTGCAGGGCCAGCGGCGCATCCGGAACAACCTCGCCTTCGCCCACGCACAGCGGCGCGCCAACGAGCTCTCGCGGCCGCTGGTCGTCTACGAGGGCCTGCGCAGCGACTATCCGCATGCGAGCGAGCGCCTGCACAACTTCGTGCTGGGCGGCGTCGCCGACAACGCGCGCGACTGCGCGGCGCAGGGCGTGGCGTACGGTTTTTTTCTCATGACGCCCGGCGCGCCCCGCGGCGTCCTCCACCAGCTGGCCGCGCGGGCGTCGGTGGTGGTGACGGACTACCTGCCGACGTTCATTCATCCGGCGCAGACGCGGGCGCTGGCCCGGCGGGCGAAGTGCCGGGTCGAGGTGGTGGACGCCGCCGGGGTGGCGCCGCTCTCGATCTCGACCAAGGCGGAGATCGGCGCGCGGACGCTGCGGCCCAAGGTGATGCGGCGGCTGGCGGAACTGCTGCAGCCGATCCCGGAGGTGGCGGCCGGCGTCCGGGCGCCGCGCAAGCTGGACTGGGGCTTCGAACCCTTCCGCGGGTCGCCGCAAGAGGGCGTGGCGGCGGCCGGGGTCTCGCGCGCGGTGCCCGCGCTGCCGGGCGGCGGACGGGCGGCGGGGCTGCGCAAGCTCGAAGGCTTCGAGCTGCGCGGCTACGACGAGGCCCGCAACGAGCCGGGGCGCGAGGCGCAGAGCGGGTTGTCGCCGTACCTGCACTTCGGCCACCTGGGCGCGGCCGAGATCGCGCTGGCCGCGCAGGCGAAGGACGCGCCCGAAGCCGACCGCGCGGCCTTCATCGAGCAGCTCGTCGTCCGGCGGGAACTGGCCCTCAACTTCTGCACGCGGGTGCGGCAGCACGACTCCCTCGAAGCGCTGCCCCCCTGGGCGCGGGTGACCCTGGAGCGGCATGAGAAGGACCAGAGGCCGGCCTTGCCCAGCGACGCGGAGCTGGAGTCGGCCCGCTCGCCCGACCGGCTCTGGAACGCCATGCAGAACCAGCTGCGCAGCGAGGGCCGCATTCACGGCTGGCTGCGGATGCTGTGGGGCAAGACGCTCATCCTCTGGAGCAAGGACGCGGCGCAGGCCCTGCGACGGATGGCCTTCCTCAACGACAAGTACGCGCTGGACGGCCGCGACGCCGTCTCGGCGACCAGCTTCCTCTGGTGCCTGGGCCTGCACGACCGCCCGTTCCCCGAGCGGCCGGTCTTCGGCGTGGTCCGCTCCATGAGCCTGACCGCCGCCCCCAAGAAGCGCGACCTCGACGGATACGTCGATCGGTGGGCACCGAAAGGTTGATTTCACCGAGATCCGGGGACACCATACGCAACCCATGCCAAAACCATTGCGTTGGCTGGGTGGGTATGGTGTCCCCAGATCTAAGGTGATCAATTTGCGGTGGAAAAATTGATCTCCTCCGAACGGAGCGTAGGCTGCACATGCCGAGACCGCGACGACCCGGGAGAGGTGGCACCGACATGGGCAACAAGTCCTCTTCGAGCACGATGACCAGCACCGAGGTGCGCGAGCTCCTTCGCACCGCCGCCAAGCAGTTGAGCGCGCGGGAGGAGAAAGCGTTGCGGATGCGGTCCGGAGAAGGGCTCGGCCGCAACGAGCCGCTTCCGCGGCGCGGGCAGGACAACCCCGAGGCGCAGGCGGAGCTGCTGGCGCTCGAGATCGAGCTGAAACAGAAGCTCGCCGCCCGCGCGACCGGAAAGAAGACTACCGCTGCCGCGGCGCCGGTGCGCAGCAAGGAGAAGGACAAGATCATCCGGGCGCTGCGCCGGCTCAAGTAAGTGCTGCTCGCGCTGCTGCTCGCGGCGCAGACGTACGGACCGCAGCGCCTGCCGCCCGTCGCCGAGGCGGACGATCCGCTGGTGGACGCCGCCCCGCTGGTGCCGGGCCTCATCGTCAAACTCGCCTACGCGACCGCCGACAACCTGACCGGGCGCGCCCTCTATCCCGCCGACGCGAAGTGCCTCCTGCGGCGCAGCGTGGCCGGGCGGCTGGCGCTGGCGGCGAAGGCGCTGCAGCGGCGCAAGCTGCGCCTCGTCGCCCGGGACTGCGCGCGGTCTCCAAAGGCGCAGGCGGACCTCTGGAAAGCGCATCCGCATGCGGGGTCCGTCGCCGATCCGGCGCGGGGGAGCCTGCACGAGCGCGGGGTGGCGGTCGACCTGGAGTTGGCGGATGCCGCCGGCGCGCCGGTTCCGCTGCCGACGCCGTTCGACGCCTTTGGCCCGCTGGCCGCAGCCGCCGCGCCGCTGCCCGACGGAGCGGCCAAGATGAACCGCGACGCGCTCGAGGCCGCCATGTACGCCGCCGGCTTCCGGGTCAACCCCAAGGAGTGGTGGCACTACAGCCGCCTGTGGGGCTGGCGCTGGCCCCCGGTGGACGGTGTCCGCCCCCCCTCGAAAAAAAATTAATTTTTTTTTTGCAGGGGGCCGGGATGGGCGTGCCCCTTAGCGGCAGGCTTCGGCGAGCCCTTCCACCAGCGGATCGATTCCGGGCGCGGCCCCCAATTCGCTCCACAACTCCGCAAGCGTCGGACGCCCGCCCCGCCCCCAGAGCGCCTGCAGCTTGGGCAGCGCGCGCGGGTTGCGCCACCAGTCGTCGTCGAAGGTCTCGCGCAGGGAGAACCGCAGCTGTCCGGCAAGGGCGCGGCCGCGCAGCTCGGCGGAAGCGGCGAAAGGATCCAGGTCGCAGAGCGCCAGCCCCTTGGGCAGATCGCAGAGCGCCGCCCGCGCGAAGAGGTCGCGGTGCGCCGAAGCCGCCCGCTCGCCGAGGCCGTGCGCGTGAGCCTCGGCGGCGGCAAGGCAGCGGCCGGCGGCGATGCGCGCATCGAAGACCGCGGCGATGGAGATGGCGCGCGCGTCGTCGGGCAGCAGGTCCACCTTGGCGCAGCGGCGCAGGAACTGCGGCTCGCGGAGCAGGCCCTCCAGCAGCGCGCCGCAGGCGTGGGGCAGCGCCGGATCGCCGAACCAGAGATCCTCCGGCGGCGCGTCCGAGGGCGGACCGGCCCGCAGCTGCGCGACGCCCACCGCCGAGAGCAGCATCCCCAGCGCGCGCGGCCCCTCTTCGGGCAGCAGCGAGACCCGCACTTCCCAGGGCGGATCGATCGCCTCCGCATGCGCGCCCGCCCACTTGAGCGGACGGTCGTCGTCGTCGAGCGCGATCGCCTTCCCGGCGCCGAGGTCGAGCCGGAGCATCTCCGCCCAGCGGCGCACCGTGCGCAGGACCTCGCCGCGGGGAAAGGCGCTGGCGCAGCGGGGCGCCCAGAGCAGGTGAAGCAGGTCATGCCGCTCGGCGCCGCCCGGAAAGGGCTCGGCGCCGGTGTGGCGCTCGAGGAGCCAGCCGCCCAGATCGCGGGCGAGGGCATCGGTGCGGTCGAGCAGCTGCGTCGCGAGGGCGCTGTCGTCCGGGGCAGCGGCCGGTCCACCGCCCTCCGAGAGCGCGGCCTGCGCCGCTTCCCAGGCGGCGCTGCGGATGCCGTCGGCCTCGCCCAGCGCCTCGGCCAACGCCGCCTCCAGCTCCGCCCGCTTGTCCCGCGCCCGCACCAGCGGCAGATCGCGCTCGACGGCGACGGGGGGCAGCGCGCCGTGCAGCCCTGCGTCCCCGGGCGGCCGCACCAGCGGGCGCTGCGGCAGGTCGAACAGCTCCTGCGCGGCGCCCGGCTCCAGCGCCAGAGCGCGCGCCTGCACGAGGAAGTCTCGCAGCGCGCTGAGCCGCGCCGCCCGTCCACGCCGCTCGTCCGAGAGCGCGTCGCCCAGCTCCTCCCGCGCCTGCGCGAGCCCGTCGGCGCTGGTGCAGCGCGGATGCGCCTTGAGCAGCTCCCGCAACGTCACCTGCGAAGGGAGCCCCGCCGCGCGCCGCGCCCGAAGCAGCGCGAGCGCCGTCGCCAGCGCCCGCGCGTCTTCCCGCAGCTCTTCCAGCTCGCGCAGCACCCGCCTGTACTACTTGATCAGCCGGCCCTCGCAAGCCCTGTAGTCGAGATTGCGGAAGTACGCGTCCACGTACTTCGCCCGCTCGGTGGCCTTGTAGTCGGGGATGAAGGCGTGCTCCCAGCAGTCCATCACCACCAGCGGCCGGTGGCCGGGCGGATGGCCCTCCTGGTGCAGCTCGATCCAGTAATCGGAGACGAGCCTGGTCTCGGGATTCTGGTAGGCGACGGCCCAGCCCACCCCGCGCATGGCGGCGATGGCCTTGAAGTCCTCGAGCCAGGCCTCGACGCTGCCGAAGCTCTGCACCAGCGCCGTCCCCAGCGGGCCGGACTTGTTGAGCGGCTCGGGCTCGGGCGCGAGGTTGGAAAAGTAGAGCTCGTGTAAAATCATGCCGCTCGACTCGAAGCCCAGCCGGCGGGTCAGCTCGGCGTACGGCAGGTTGGTCGCCTTGGCCTTGCCCTCCTTCAAGAGCCCCTCGAGCTGCGCGGTGAGCTCGTTGGTGTTCTTGACGTAGCCCTCGTACAGCTTGAGGTGGTCCTGCAAGAGGGCGTCCGAAATGCCGGAGAGGCCCTTCAGCCTGGGAAAGGTTTTCGGCTGGTAGCTCTTCATAGGCCGCAATGTTGTGCATTGTGCACCGCGATGTCGAGATGAGGTCGAGATCTCCTCTCGACGCCCGCGCCTCCGGAAGCTAAGGTGCGCCCGCAAGTCAGCTCCGGAGGGGCAATGGACGCGAACGTTTCCGAGTGGCTCAACCTCATCTTCCGCTGGATCCACGTGCTGGCAGGCGTGATGTGGATCGGCCACCTCTGGTTCTTCAACTTCGTCAACGCCCAGCTGGCCAAGACGTACACGCCCGAGGGCAAGAAGCAGGTGCTGCCCGAGCTGATGCCCCGCGCGCTCTACTGGTTCCGCTGGGGCGCCCTCTACACCTGGGTCACCGGCATCCTCCTCCTCTATGTCGTCTACTGGGCCGGCAACGCCATGGGCTCCGACAAGATGTCGAGCCACGCCTCGGGCGGCATCGCGCTCGTCATCGTGCTCGTCTGCTTCGGCCTCTACGACGTGCTCTGGAAGGACATGAAGAACGAGATGGCCGGCATGGTCGTCTCCTTCGTCCTCGTCGCAGTCTTCGAGCTCATCCTCGTCAAGGGGCTGGGCATCGGCGGGCGCGCGCTCTTCATCTACGTGGGCGGCCTCTTCGGCACCATCATGGCCGCCAACGTCTGGATGCGAATCTGGCCCAGCCAGCGGAAGATCATCGGCGGCGTCAAGGGCACCTCTCCCGCGCCCGACCCGTCCGTCGCGGCGCTGGCCGGCCTGCGCAGCAAGCACAACACCTATATGAGCGTGCCGCTCATCCTCTTCATGGTCTCGAACCACTTCCCCACCGTCTACGGCAGCGACTTCGCCTGGGTCTACGCGCTGGTCTTCATCCTGGTCGGCTGGGGCATCACCAAGTTCCTCTACAACAAGTCGGCGAGCCCTGTGCCGGCGCAGTTCTAGGAGACGAAGTGCAGAGCGTGAACCTGATCACCGACGCCCGCTACACCGACGACAAGCCCAACGTGCTGCACGCGGTGAAGACCGATCAGCTGCTGGTGGACGGGATGTATCTGAAGGCGGGGCAGAAGACCGGCTGGCATAAGCACCCCGACGCCGACCGCGCCTACGTCTGCGTGCAGGGCGCGGGCGAATTGGTGCTGGAGACGGTGGCGGCCGGCAACGAGCTGCGCATCGCGCTCAGCCCCGGCGCCGTCGCGCTCGCGCCCCGCGGCGTCTTCTACGACCTCATCGCCGGGCCGCAGGGGCTGGTCTGCTCGGCGCTGTCGAAGTTTCCGGTACGCGTCGTCGAGAAGGGCTGACGCCGGAAAGCGGCCTTGCGCGCGCCTGCCAAGCTGAAGCTCGTGGCCGGCGCGCCCGACACGCTGGTCGCCTTCATCGCGCGGCGGGGCGGAATCTCCGAGGAGGAAGCCAAGGCCGCCGTCGAGCGCGGCGCGGCGTTCTTGCGCGGGCGCCGGGTGCGCGAGCCGCTCTCGGAAGTGCGCAAAGGGGATCGCGTCGAGGTGACGCTGCGTCCTCCCGAAGAGCAACCGCGCCTCGCCCGCGAGCGGGTGCTGCACCTCGACGCCGAGGTGCTGGTCGTGGACAAGCCCGCAGGCGTCAGCGCGCAGGAGGATCTGGCCGGCGGTCCGGCCTTGCCGCAGCTTTGTGAGTCACTGCTGGAAGAGCTGGGCGAGACGCAGACCCAGGCGCTGCTCGTCCACCGGCTCGACCGCGGCACCACCGGCGTCACCGTGCTGGCGCGCACCAAGAAAGCGCAGGCGGGGCTGCTCGAGGAGTTCCGCGCCCACCGCGTGAAGAAGGAGTACCGGGCGCTGGTCCTGGGCGCAAAGGCGCCGGACACGGGCGTCATCGACCTGGCGCTGGGCGCGGGCGAGCGCGGCCTTCGCCGCGTCGATCCGCAGGGAGAATCGGCGCTGACCCGTTACCGCGTGCTGGAGCGGTATCCGGAAGCGGCCCTGATCGCGGCGGCTCCCGAGACGGGCCGCACGCACCAGATCCGCGTCCACCTCGCCGCGCTGGGTTGTCCCCTGCTCGGCGACGCGCGCTACGGCGGACCTGCTTTTCTCACCCGGCCCGACGGCGCGCGGCTCGAGTGTGAGAGGCCGCTCCTACACGCCCTCTCGCTGAGCTTGCGGCATCCCTCCGGGACGCGGCTCGACCTCACCGCGCCCTCGCCCCCTGATTTCGAGGAGGCGTGCGCCTGGCTGCGCCGATCCCGTTGAAAGGCCCCTCCGGGTCTGTTACTTCCCGCGGCAACCCAAGGAGGCGTGGATGAGCGAGAACATCGAGGCCAAGAAGGAAACGGGCGGGATGCTGATCGTGCAGAGCAAGGTGCGCGACCTGATCCGCGAAAAGGAGATGCGCACCTCCGACGAATTCATCACCGCGCTCTCCGAGCACGTGAAGGCGGCGGTGGAGAAGGCAGTAGCCCGCGCCAAGGAGAACGGCCGCAGCACCTTGCGACCTGCCGACCTGTAGTGATCCAGGCGATCGGACTCTCGGCCCTGCGGGCGGTGGCCGAGCACGGCGCGCGCGTCGGCTGGGCCGGAACCCCGGCGGGCGGCGTGCGCTTCGCGGTGCGCGGCCCCGAGAGCGCGCAGCCGCTCCTGCTGCTGCACGGGCTGGGCGATTCGCTGGCGGGCTGGGCGCAGGTGGTGCGCCCGCTCGCGCAGCGCTATCGGGTGCACCTGATCGATTTGCCCGGCCACGGCCTCTCGGATCGCCCACCCGACTGGCGGCTGCAGACGCTCGCCAGCGCCGTGGCGCACTACGCCCGCGACCTGCGCGACCCGGTGCTGGTGGGCCACTCGCTGGGCGGTTGGCTGGCGCTGCGGCTCGCCCTCAGCGGCGCGCTGCAGCCCGCTTCGGTGACCCTGGTGAATCCAGCCGGCGCGCTGCTGGCCCGCGAGGAGTGGGCGCCCTTTCGCGCGCTGGTCTCCGCCCGCGACCGGCCCTCGGTCGCGCGCTATCTCGACCGCGCCTTCCACCGGGCGCCGCTCGCGCTGCGGCTCTTTCCCTCGGCGGTGATCGAAGCCATGTGGGCCGAGGCGGCCCAGGGCATCCTCGACGGCATCGCCGAGGACGACTTCCTCCTCGAGCCGCAGCTCGCGACGCTGCGACTTCCGGTGCGGATCATCTGGGGCGCCCGCGACCGGCTGCTCCCCGAAGGCACCCTCCCCTTCTTCTGCCGCGCCCTGCCCCAGGCCGGCCTGGTGCTGCTCCCGGACAGCGGCCACCTGCCGCATCTGGAGTCGCCGCGCGACTTGGCCCGCGCCCTGCTGCAGGCGGCCTGAAAAAAAGTGCGGGCCGTTCTTTTGTGTTTGCCCGCTTCTGAGTCACGATAGGGCCCATGAGCGGGGGAACCTCGGGCGGACCGCCCGCCGGCGGAGGATCGGGTCGCAAGAGAGGCGCGCTTGGCTTGCAGGTCAAGCTTGCCTGCGCGACTCTGGACGCGGTCAAGGCGCGCTATCCGGAGCTGCGCGACCGGCGGTTCGTGCTGCGCACCAAGCAGGCGTGGGCGCTCGACACGCTGGTGCGGCTCGAGGCGCGGCTGAGCACGGGCGCGCCCTGCTTCCAGGCCATCGCCATCGTCGAGCGGGTCACCGGCGGCGGCGCAGAGCCCGCCACGCTCATGCTCGGCCTCGTCGCGATGGACGACGCCGGACGCGAGCTGGTGGCGTGGATGGGCGGAAAGCCGCCCAAGCCCATGCGCGAAGCTGGCGAGCCGGGGAAAGCCCCGGCCGCGGCACAGCCTGCGAGCGACCTCGGGCCGACGCCCAGCCTCGGCGCGCTGCCTTTGTTTTCCGGGTCGCCGGCTTCCGCTCCGCCAGCCGCGATCCCGCCAGCAGCGGCGCCCAAAATCCCGGTGCCTCCCGTCGCGGCGCCCAAAGCCGCGGTGCCTCCTGCCGTGGCGCCCAAAGTCGCGGTGCCTCCTGCCGTAGCGCCCAAAATCGCGGTGCCACCTGTCGCGGCGCCCAAAATCGCGGCGCCTCCTGTCGCGGTGCCCAAAATCGCGGCGCCTCCTGTCGCGGTGCCTCCCGTCGCGACGCCACCGGCCGCGGCGCCAAAGGTTCCCATTTCGCCGGCCGCGGCCGAGCCGCCCAAGGACCCGTGGGCCGACCTCCCGCCGGCGCCCCCGACCGGACACGCCTGGTCCGAGACCCCGTCGCCTCCGGCCTGGTCTGATCCAGCGCCGCCTCCCGCGTCTTGGGCCGAGAGCGCGGCTCCTGCTGCCGCGCCGTCCGAGAGCGCGCCGTCGGAGAGCGAGCCGCTCCCTGCGGCGTGGGCTGAGAGCGCGCCTCCTGCTGCCGTGCAGGCCGAGAGCGCGCCGGTCGAGAGCGTGCCGGCCCCCGCGGCGTGGGCCGAGAGCGCGTCTCCTGCTGCCGCACAGGCCGAGAGCGCGCCGGCCGGCAGCGTGCCGCCTCCAGCGGAGTGGACCCAAAGGGCGCCGGTCCGCCTCGAGCCGGAAGTGGTCGCGAGCGCTGCCGACCTCCGCGCGCTGGAAGCGGAGCTGCCGCCGCGTCCACCGGGCGTGCCGCTCATCACGCCGCAGCATCCCTTCCCCGCCGTCCCGTCCGCGCCCCCAGCCTCGCGCCGGCCCGTGCCGGCGCCGATGCCGCGCCCCACGCTCGCGCCGGGCACTCCCGCTGCCGCCGGCACCAGCCTGGTGGACGACACCGCTCCCGCCGCCCCCTCCACCAAAAAGGGCCGCATCATCGGCATCGACCTTGGCACCACCAACTCCGCGGCGGCGGTGGTCAAGGAGGGCAAGCCCTTCATCATCCCCTCGCGCGAGGGCTACAGCACCATCCCCTCGGTGGTGGCGCTCAACGACAAGGGCAACATCATCGTCGGCCACCAGGCCAAGGGCCAGCTGCTGATCAATCCCAAGACCACCGTCGCCGGCTTCAAGCGGCTGGTGGGCCGCCAGTACCGCTCGCCCGTGGTCAGCGACCTGGTGGGCCGCTTCAGCTACGAGATCGCCGAGGGCCTGCGCGGCGAGGCGTCGGTGAAGCTGGGCGACAAGATCTACTCGCTGCAGAAGATCTCCTCGATGGTCCTCAGCGAGGTGAAGGAGCTGGCCGAGCGCTGGCTGGGCGAGCCCGTCACCCGCGCGGTGATCACCGTCCCCGCCTACTACAACGACAACCAGCGGCAGGCAGTGCGCGCGGCCGGCGCGCTGGCGGGCCTCGAGGTCGAGCGCATCCTCAACGAGCCGACCGCGGCGGCGGTGGCCTTCGGGCACGGGCGGCAGCTCGAAGCGCGGGTGATGGTCTACGACCTCGGCGGCGGCACCTTCGACACCTCGGTCCTGCAGCTGCACGGCGACGTCTACGAGGTCCTCTCCACCGGCGGCGATACCTTTTTGGGCGGCGTCGACTTCGACAAGGAGCTGGTCAACGAGCTCTTGCTGCGCTTCAAGCAGAAGCACGGCGTCGACTTCAGCGGCGACCGCGTCGCCTACCAGCGCATCAACGACGCCGCCGAGCGCGCCAAGATCGCGCTCTCCGAGCGGCTCAGCGCGCAGGTCAAGGTCCCCTTCGTGTCGATGATCGGGGACAAGGCCTACGACGTGGACGAGACGGTGACCCGCGCCGAGCTCGAGAAGCTGACCGGGACGCTGGTGGAGCGGACCCTGCGCGTCTGCGACGAGGTGCTCACCAACTGCGGGCTCAAGCCCGCCGACATCGGCGAGGTGCTGCTGGTGGGCGGGCAGAGCCGCGCGCCGCTGGTGCGCCAGAAGATCCGCGAGTACTTCGGCAAGGAGCCGTCCAAGGCGGTGCACCCCGACGAGGCGGTGGCGCTGGGCGCGTCGCTGCTCGCGTACTCGATCCAGACCGGCGAGATCGGCGGCATCGTCCTCATGGACGTGTTGCCCATGAGCATCGGCGTGGGGCTTCCCGGCGGCAGGTTCAAGAAGATCGTCGAGCGCAACACGCCCTTGCCGCACCGGAAGACGCACTCGGTGTGGACCTCGGACGACCAGCAGAAGATGCTGGAGATCGCGGTCTTCCAGGGCGAGCACGACAAGGCCCAGGAGAACGAATACCTGGGCACCCTCCTGGTGGCCGACATTCCCCAGGGCGCCAAGGGCAACGTGGTCTTCGACATCATCTTCGCAATCAGCCCCGAGTCGATCCTGACGGTGACGGCCGAGGAGCGCGGCACCGCGCGCACGGTGACGGCCACCTTCAGCACCCAGGACACTCCGGAGGCCGTGCGCGGCCGGCTGGGCCCGGCGCAGCCCGACGGCGACGACGAAGGCGGCAAGAGCGGCCTGTTCGGCTGGCTGAAGAAGAAGCTCACCTGATCCGGGCCGCCCGCCTCCGGACAGATAGCCCCGATTGACCTTCCGCCCGCGGTCAGAAGGGTTAAGCTCTGCGTCGTGAGACAAAAGCTGCCCAACGGGCTGACGCTGCTGGTCGAGGAAAACCACGCGGCGCCGGTGGTCGCCATCCAGGTCTGGGTGCGGGTCGGCAGCGCCGACGAGCTGCCTGACGAAGCCGGGCTCGCGCACCTGCACGAGCACATGCTCTTCAAGGGCACGGCCCGGCGAGGCCCCGGCGAGGTCGCCCGCAGCATCGAAGCCTCCGGCGGCGAGATCAACGCCTGGACCAGCTTCGACCAGACCGTCTACCACGTGGTCCTCGCCAGCCAGTTCTTCGCCGAAGGCGTGGACGTGTTGGCCGACGCCGTCACCAACGCCGCCTTCGATCCCGACGAGCTCAAGCGCGAGATCGAGGTGGTCTGCGAGGAGATCAAGCGCAGCCAGGACTCGCCCAACCGCAAGCTCTCGCGCGAGCTCTTTGCCTCGAGCTTTGCGCGGCACCCGTACGGCAAGCCGGTCATCGGCACCGAAGAGAGCGTCCGCAGCTTCACCCGCGAGGGCATCCTCAAGTTCTACCGGCGCTGGTACCAGCCCGAGAATACGACGGTGGTGGTGGTCGGCGACGTCAAGGCCGACGAGGCGCTGCGGCTCGCCGAGAAGCTCTTCGTCTTCCCCGAGGGGCCGTTTGCCCCCGCGCCTGCGCGTCCTCCCGAGCCGCGCCGCGAGCAGCCGCTGGCCCGCCTCAAGCGCGAGCCGCTGAAGGAGGGCTACCTCTCCATCGCCTGGCCTTCGCCGCCGATGGTGCACGACGACGTGGCGGCGCTCGACGCGCTCTCCATCGTGCTGGGTCACGGCGAGGCCTCGCGCCTGCACCGCGCCATGAAGCGCGACCGGCTGCTCTGCACCGAGGTGCAGGCCAGCTGCTACACGCCGGTCGATCCCGGGCTCACCATCGTGGGCCTCACGCTCCAGCCGGCCACCGTCTACGAGGCGGTCCGCGAGGCGCTGGCGCAGGTCTACCGGGTGCGCAGCGAAGAGGTGACCGCCGAGGAGCTGTCGCTCGCCTGCCGCCTGCTCGAATCCGACGCCGTCTACCAGCGCGAGACGGTGCAGGGCCAGGCGCGCAAGATCGGCTTCTACCAGTCCAGCGCGGGCGGAGTGGAGTTCGAGCAGCGCTACCTGGAGCAGGTGGCGCAGCTGACGCCGGCGCGGCTGCGCGAGGCGGCGGAGCGCTGGATCGATCCCCAGGCGGTGGTGCTGGCCGCGCTCCTTCCCGAGGCCGGCGAGGTGAGCGAGGCGGCGCTGCGCGAGATCCTCGACGAGGCCGCCCGGACGTTACCGCAGCGGCAGGCGCGGGGGACGGCGGCGCCCGAGCAGCGCGCGCCGGTGAAGTTCTCCAAGCCGAAGACAGGGCCGCTCTTGCGCGAAGAGCTTCCCGGCGGCGGCGTGCTCCTCATCAAGGAGGAGCGCGCGGTGCCGCTGGTGGCGATCCGCGCGGCCTGGCACGGCGGGCTGCGCGCCGAGGACGCCTCGAACGCGGGCATCAACATGCTCTTGGCGCGCCTCGTCTCCAAGGGCACCCGCACGCGGCGGCCGGAGCAGCTGGTCCGCGAGATGGAGTCGATGGGCGGCTCTTTGGGCGGCAACGCCGGGCGCAACAGCTTCGGGCTGCGGGCCGAGTTCCTCTCGCGCGACCTGGCCCAGGGCTTCGACGTCTTCGCCGACGCGCTGAAAG